>NZ_JBFTER010000004.1:0-88611 GCF_047229345.1 Cellulomonas jepli
GCCGCCGGCTGGGCGCCGCTCGTGGCGGCCGGCGCCGCGGGGGCGGCGGGTGCGGGAGCCGCCGGTGCGGCCGGAGGGGCAGCCGGGGGTGCGGCCGGTGCGGGCGCGCCCGGTGCGGCGCCACCCGGTGCGGGCGCACCCGGTGCGGGTGCACCCCGGGCAGGGACGGCCGGCGCCGCCGGGACCGGCGCCCCGGGTCCCGCCGTGACCCCCGGGTCGAGCACGCAGTCGTGCAACGTCGCGCCACGCAGGGTCGTGGGCCCGAGCGTGGCCCCATGGAAGCTCGAGGCGGTGACGACGGCGCCGGTCAGGTCGACGCCGTTGAGGTCGGCGCGGTCGAACGTCGTCCCCGAGACGACCGCTCCCCGCAGGTTCACCCCGGTCAGGCGCGCACCGGTCAGGTCGAGGCCCGTCAGCGTCGCGCCGCTGAGGTCGGCTCCCGCGAGGTTCGCCCCGCGCAGGTCACCGGTGAGCTCGCAGCGCGAGAGCGCCGCGCCCGGGAGGTCCGTGGCGCCCGCTCGTGCTCGCCGGCATGCGCCGGACGCGGACCCCGGCGACCCGGCGCCCGGCTCCCCACCGGGGCCGGCGGACGCCCCCGGGGCTGCGCCGTCGGTCGCACCGGCGGCGGCGGCAGACGACGGTGACGCACCCGCGGGGTCGTCGGAGGAGCGGTCGCCCCCGTCGGGACGGCTCACGTCGGACCCGTCCCCGTCCGAGCCGTCGGCCCCTGACAGGTCCGCGCCGGTGCCTGTTCCCGCCGGCCCGGCCTGCGCGGCCTCCGCGTCGGCGCGGGCCGCCGCGGCGACCGAGGTGCTCTCCCCGACGAGCGGGGCCAGCAGCGGGGACCCGGGGGCGACGCCGCCGACCACGAGCGCGACGCCGGTGGCGACGGACGCCGCGCCCGCCACGGGTGCGACGGCGAGGCGTGAGGCCGCACCCGCGAGGTCGGGCCACGGCATCGACCGCAGACCGGGCACCGCCGCGACGAGCGACGCCGGTCCGGCCACGGCACGCAGCGGACCCAGCCCGACGGCGAGGAACGCGCGGACGACGTCGGGGTCGAACTGCGAGCCGGCGCAGCGGGCGAGCTCGGTCCGGGCGGCCGTCGCCGAGAGCGGCCGCTTGTAGGACCGCGCCGAGGTGATGACGTCGAACGCGTCCGCGACCGCGATGATCCGGGCCCCCAGGCTGATCTGCTCGCCCGCGAGCCCGTGCGGGTACCCGGCGCCGTCCCAGCGCTCGTGGTGCTGGCCCACCGCGTCGACCCACGGCCCGAGCCACGGCTGCAGCGGCGCCGCGAGCGCCTCGCCGTGCTCGGGGTGGCACGCGACGACCCGCCACTCGTCGTCCGTCGGGCGTCCCGGCTTCGTGAGGATCTCCCGCGGGACCGCGAGCTTGCCGATGTCGTGCAGCAGCGCCGCCCACCCGAGCTGCGCGGCCTCGACCCGGGACAGCCCGAGCTCGGTCCCGATCAGCGCCGCGAGCGCCTGGACGCGCTCGCTGTGGCTGAACGTCCCCCGGTCGTGCGCGCGCAGGCGCGTGACGAGGGCGAGGAGCTCGGCGCCGTGCGCGGCCCCGTCGTCCGTGCCGAGCAGCGGTCGGCCCGCCTCGAGGTCGGCGTGCAGCACCGCGGGGGAGTGCCGGCGGCGGGCGACCGCGAACCGCGACGCCGCGCGGTCGGGCAGGAAGAGGGTCAGGCGCAGCAGGACCTCGAGCGGCAGCAGCCGGCGCACGGCCCACGCGACCAGCAGGAGCACCGCGGTCGAGCACGCGACCTGCACGGCGAGCCACAGCCACGGGTGCAGCCCGACGCGGGCGGGCGGGAGCCAGCGGTGCGCGGCGAGCCCCGTGGCGAGCGCGAGGAGCAGGGGCGTCAGGCCGACGGCCGCACGGACGACCGTGGCGAGGACGGGGTGCGGTCGCCAGCTGCCGAGGGTCGCGTCGTCGTAGTTCTGCGTGGGTCCCGCGGCCATGGGTCGTTCATCGGCGCGGCGGGCGGCCCGGTGAAGGCGGGCCGCCCGACCCGTCCGAGTGAACCCGTCGCCCGACGGCTCAGTCGCCCGCACGCACGGTGAACGACGCCCGCAGGAGGTCCTCCACGCGCGACGAGGGACCGACGAGCAGCTCGAACGCGCCCGGCTCGACGACCCGGCGGCCGTGCGCGTCGACGATCGTGCAGTCACGCACCGGGAGCTCGAGCGCGACGGCCCGCGTCTCGCCCGGCGCGAGCTCGACCTGCGTGAACGTCTTGAGCTCGCGGTCCGCCCAGCTCGCGGACGTCACGGTGTCGCTCACGTAGACCTGGACGGTCTCGCGCACCGGCCGGGAGCCCGTGTTGCGCACCGTGACCTCGCCCCGCAGGACGTCCGACGCCGTGACCTGCTCGGCGTCGAGCCGCAGGCCCGCGTACTCGACGGTGCTGTACGACAGGCCCTCGCCGAAGACGAACGCCGGGCGCTGCGTGAGGTCGGCGTAGCGGGTCCCGTGCTGCCCCCGGATCTGGTTGTAGTAGGTCGGCTGCTGCCCGACGTGCCGCGCGAACGAGATCGGCAGCCGCCCGGACGGCTCGACGACGCCGAGCAGCAGCTCGGCGACCGCGCGCCCGCCCTGCATCCCGGGGTTCGCGACCCACACCAGCGCCGCGGCGCCCAGCGCGGACTCGGGCAGGACGAGCGGCTTCGAGGCGAGCAGGACGACGACGAGCGGCGTCCCCGTGGCGGCGAGCGCGTCGAGGAGCGCGACCTGGCTGCCGACGAGCTCGAGCGTCGCCGTCGAGCGACCCTCGCCGACGAGCTCGACGCGGTCGCCGACGACCGCGACGACGTAGTCCGCCTCGTGGGCCCGCGCGACGGCGTCGGCGAGGAGCCGCTCGTCCGGCGTCGCCGGTGCGACGAGCGGCGGGCGCGGCTGGCCGTCGGGGAAGAACGGTCCCTCGGGGTCCGGCGTGATGTCGAGGATCTCGGCGCCGGGGGCGTGGGTGACCGTCCAGCCGTCCGGCACGTGCGCACGCAGGCCGTCGAGGACCGTCGTGATCATCTCCCGCGGCTGCCCGTCGCGGAGCCAGTCCGCCTGGCCGGACGACCCGGCCCAGTCGCCGAGCTGGGTCTGCGCGTCGTCGGCGAGCGGCCCGACGACGGCCACCGTGCGCGGGGCCCCGGCCACCGCGGCACGCCCCGTCGGGCCGGTCGGAGCACCCGGCGCGTGGCCCCCGGCGAGGGGGAGCACGCCGTCGTTGCGCAGGAGCACGAGCGACCGGCGGGTCACCTCGAGGTTGAGGGCGGCGTGCTCGTCGGCGCCCACGACCTGCGCGATGCGGTCGCGGTCGGGCCGGCGGGGGTCCTCGAACAGCCCGAGCTCGAACTTGAGCGTGAGGATGCGCCCGACGGCGGCGTCGAGGTCGTGCTCGGCGATCAGGCCGAGCTCGATCGCCTCCTGCGCACCCTCGAAGAACTGGGGGGTCGTCATGATCATGTCGTTGCCGGCACGGACCGCTGCGGCCGCCGCGTGCGCGTGGTCGGGCTGGACCTTCTGCTCCCAGACCATCCGCCCGACGTTGTCCCAGTCGGTCACGAGCGTCCCCGTGTAGCCCCACTCCTCGCGCAGCACCTCGCTCAGCAGCCAGTCGTTGACCGTGATCGGGACGCCGTCCATCGTCTGGTAGCCGAGCATGAACGTCCGGCAGCCCTCGCGGGCGACGCGCTCGAACGGTGGGAGGAACCACGAGCGCAGCTTGCGCCGGGAGATGTCGGCCTCGGACGCGTCACGCCCGCCCTGCGTCTCGGAGTACCCCGCGAAGTGCTTGGCCGTGGCGAGGATCGCGGTGGGGTCGGCGAGCCCGTCGCCCTGGTACCCGCGGACCATCGCGGAGGCGAGCTCGCCGATGAGCAGCGGGTCCTCGCCGAACGTCTCGTCCACCCGGCCCCAGCGCAGGTCGCGCGCGATGCAGAGCACGGGGGAGAAGGTCCAGTGGATGCCGGTCGCGGCGCCCTCGACGGCGGTGACCCGCGCGACCTGCTCGACGAGCGCCGGGTCCCAGGACGCGGCCATCGCGAGCTGCGTCGGGAAGATCGTCGCGCCGCGCCAGAACGAGTGCCCGTGGATGCAGTCCTCGGCCACGAGCAGCGGGATGCGCAGGCGCGTGCCCTCGGTGAGCGCGTGCGCGCGCAGCACCTGCTCGGGCGAGGCGTGCAGGATCGAGCCCGCGTGCAGGTCCTCGACGAGCGGCCGGACGTCGCCCTGGGCGTCGAGCTGGAGCATCTGCCCGACCTTCTCGGGCACGGTCATGCGCTCGAGCAGGTCCTTGACCCGCTGCTCGACGGGCAGCTGCGGGTCCTGGTAGGGGGCGCCGGTCACGGCAGCTCCTTCGTTAGGTGCGGGTACGTCGCCGGCCGGGCGCGCGGGCCGACTTTATTACTTACTTGTTGGTAAGTGAAGCCTTTTCCGCGCGGTCCGCTCGATCCTCCCAGTGTGACGGTGCCCGGCGGGTCACGCGTCGTACGCGAAGAGCGTCGCGCCCGCGGCGTCGCGGACGACGGCGTGGTGGCCGTCCGTCACGTCGAGCTCGACGTGCAGCTCGCCGGGCCCGTCGAGCGCGCGCGCGGTGTAGGCGTAGCGCGTGTTCGTCAGCCCGGTCGTCGTGGTCGTCGCGTCGGCGAGCCACGGGTGGCGCCGCCGGAGCCCGAGCAGCTGCTGGTGGACCCGGAACATCCACGCGCCCGCGGGCGGCAGCCCCGCCGGGGACTCCGGCATCGCCGGGCGCACCGCGTCGTCACCGCCGAGGCGCTCCTCCTTGGTGCCCGTGAACGCCTGCTCGTCGCCGTAGTAGACGGCCGGGACGCCGGAGACGGTCAGGAGCACGACGAGTGCGAGCACCGCGCCCTCCGGGCCGACCGTCGTCGCGATGCGCGTCACGTCGTGGTTGCCGACGAACGTCGCCGGGAGCTGTCCCGCGGAGAGCTCCGCGTGCCGGGTCAGCGCCCAGTCGAGCTCGAAGAAGTTGCGGTCGACGAGGCTGCTCCAGATCGCCTTCCAGAGCTCGTACTGCGTGATCGAGTCGATGCCGGAGGCGGCGGCGAACGCCGCGTAGTCGCCGTGGATGACCTCACCGAGGAACCAGGCGTCCGGGTGCGCGGCGCGCACGCGCGGCAGGACCTGTGCCCAGAACCGCGGCGAGACCGCGTACGCGGCGTCGAGGCGCCAGCCGTCGGCGCCGCGGTCGAGCCAGGTCGTCATGACGTCGGTGACGTAGTCGGCGACCGCGGGGGAGTCGTGGTCCAGCGCCACGAGGGACGCGTGGCCCTCGAAGTCCGCGGTGCGGGGTGCGCGAGGGTCGGACCAGTCGATGCGGAAGAAGCCGGCGCGCTCGCCGTCCGGCCCCTCGGCGAGCGCGCGGCGCACCCAGGGGTGCCCGGACCCGACGTGGTTGAACACCCCGTCGAGCACGAGGCGCAGCCCGCGCTCGTGGCAGGCGGCGACGAGCGCGTCGAAGTCCTCGAGGTCGCCCAGCCGCGGGTCGATGCGGTACTGGTCGACGCTGTCGTACCCGTGGGTCTCCGCGCTGAAGACGGGGCCGAGCAGCAGGCCGGAGACCCCGAGCTCGACCGCGTAGTCGAGCCACCCGGCCAGGCGGGCGAGCCGGGGCTGCGCGTCGTGCGCCGTGCGGATCGGCGCTCCCGTGAAGCCCAGCGGGTAGACGTGCCACCACGTGCCGTGGTCGGACCGGTCCATGCGACCTCCGCTACTGAGTCGGGTTCACTAACGCCTCGACGGTACCGGCCCTCCGGAGCGACCCGCAAGGCGCCGACCTCGCGGCGCCCACGTCCTGATCCGCGCCACCGGCGTGCGGCGGTGCGTGCCCCGGGTCGGTTCAGGCTCCCCAGTCGCCGAGCGCCCCCTCGAGTGCGCCGACGGACGCGTCCAGCAGGGGCTGGCGACCGTCGTGCGGGCACCCGGCGCGGACCCACGCCGCGCACGCCGCCTCGAGGAAGCCGAAGAACCCCCACAACGCGTACTCGTGCCGCGCCGTCGAGCTCGGGGAGAGCAGGTCGCGCAGGCGCCGCACGTACTCCGCGCGCGCACGGGTGCGCACCTCGACGGTCGCCGTCGGCTCGCTCGCGGCACCGCCGAGCGGGAGCGCCCACGCCTGCGGGTGGTGCGCGACGTGGTCGAGGTGCACCGTCGTCGTGGCGACGACCCGGTCGCGGACCGGGGCGCCCTCCGGCAGTCCCGCGACGGCCGCGGCCTGCGCGTCCAGCAGGTCCTCGATCGCGAGCCCGACGACCGCCGTGTACAGCTGCTCCTTGCCGGCGAAGTAGCGGTAGAGCAGCGCCTCCGACGCGCCCGCGAGCCGGGCGACCGAGGCGAGGGTGACGTCGCCGTACGGCTCGCGTGCGAACGCCTCGGCGGCCGCCGCCAGGATCGCCTCGCGTCGGGCGTCGGGGTCGAGGCGTCGACGAGGGACCCGGTCCGTCCGTGCCATGCGGCACACCCTAGTCAGGGGTCCGTGGGCGTCCGCCCGTGCGGTCCCCCCGCGCGTCGCCGCCCGTCACCTGCGCCTCGGAGCGCGGTCAGTCGTGGTGGGCGCCCTCGTGCGGGCGGTGGCCGACCGGTTCGAGCTGGAACGTGCAGTGCTGCATCGAGAAGTGCTCGTCGAGGCACGCGTCGAGCGCGTCGAGGACGTCGCCCGGGCGGCGCCGGTCGATGCACTCCGCGTCCACGACCACGTGCGCGGACAGGGCGGGGACGCCGCTCGTGATCGTCCAGGCGTGCAGGTCGTGCACGTCGACGACGCCCGGCATCGCCCGGATGTGGTCGCGGACCTGGTCGAGGTCGAGCCCCCGAGGCGTCGCCTCGAGCAGCACGTCGACGACCTCCCGCAGCAGCGACCACGCGCGCGGGACGATGAACAGCCCGATCGCCAGGGACGCGATCACGTCCGCGCGGGTGTACCCCGTCAGGGCGATGACGACCCCGGCGACGATGACGGCGACCGACCCCGCGAGGTCACCGAGGACCTCGAGGTAGGCGCCGCGCACGTTCAGGCTGTCGTGCCTCCCGTCCCGCAGCACGAGCAGGCTCACGAGGTTGGCGCCCGCGCCGAGGAGCGCGACGCCGAGCATCAGCCCGGTCGCGACCTCCGGCGGGTCCGCCCAGCGGCCGGCGGCCTCGACGATCACCCAGACCGCGAGCCCGCCGAGCAGCAGCGCGTTGGCCAGCGCCGCCAGGATCTCCGCGCGGAGCAGGCCGAACGTGCGGGCGTTGGTGGCCGGGCGTGCCGCCAGGGTGCTCGCGACGAGCGCGACGGCGACCCCGGTCGCGTCCGTGAGCATGTGCCCCGCGTCCGCGAGCAGCGCCAGCGACCCCGAGAGCAGTCCGCCGACGACCTGGATCCCGACCACGCCCAGCGTGAGGACCAGCACGACGGCGAGGCGGGTGCGGTGCTGCCCCGTCGCGGTCCCGTGGTGGTGGCCGTGCCCGGGGCTCATGCGACCGCCTCCGTGAGGCAGGCCGGCGCGCGCCCGCTCTCAGCCCGCATCGTCGTCCCCCTCCGCGCAGACGAGCTCGCCCTCCCACGCCTCCTTGCCCTCGTGGACCGCGAACGCGGCGATCACGAACGCGGCGACCGGGTCGAGCCACGCGGCGCCCGTGAGCTGGTACAGCACCACGCCGGCGAGGGTCGAGGCGCTCAGGAGCACGCAGATCCGGGTCTCGGCGGCGTCGGCGAGGATCAGGTCGTCACCGAGCGCGAGGCCGACCCGGCGCTTCGCCGCCGCGAGGACCGGCATGACCACGATGGAGGCGACCAGCAGCAGCACCACCGGGGTCGACGTGCCGGGGACCTCGCCGCCGACGAGGCTCCGCACGCCCTCGACCGTGACGTAGCCGGCGAGCAGGAAGAACGTCGCCGCGACGAGCCGCAGCGTGAGCCGCTCCTTGCGCTCGTCCGTCTCGCCGCTGCGGAGCCGGCCCGCGAGCCGGAGCCCGACGAGCACGGCCGCGATCGACTCGATCCCCGAGTCGATCCCGAACCCGACGACCGACACGAGCCCCGCCGCGAGGCCGAGCGTGACCGCGACCGCGCCCTCGACGACGTTGTACGCCACCGTCAGCTGCGCGAGCCGCAGCCCGCGCCGCGTCAGTCGCTCGACCTCCGGCGCGTCGAGCTCCCGCGTCGCGGTCATGCGGAGGCCTCGTCGGCGCCGGTACGCGCGGTCGCCGCCACGCCCGACGTCGGGCACAGCGTGACGGCGTCGCCGGTCAGCGCGAGCAGCCGCTCCGCCGACGCGAGCAGGTCCAGCAGCGCCCCGGGGTGCGTCAGGCGGAACACCGACGCCCGCCCGTGCGGGCGCGACGTCACGAGGCCGCAGTCCCGCAGGCACGCGAGGTGCTTCGACACCGTCGACTGGGCAAGGCCCAGGTGCTCCGTGAGGTCGACGACCCGGTGCTCGCCGAGGGCGAGGTGGCGCAGGATCGTCAGGCGAGACGGGTCGCTGAAACCGTGGAACAGGCAGGCCGCCGCGGCGAGAGCGGGGGCCTCGTCGACTGCAACTGGATCGCTGGTGATCTGTGACATCGCCATAGGGCGATGCTAGCGGGTCGGCTATGCGCATGTCTCACATCGACGCGAGGCGCCGCGGTGAGGTCCCGGAGGCCGAGCGACGCCCAGCCCTGACCGAGGGCTGGGTGCAGCGCTGCCGGCCGGTCGGCCCCGCTCAGCCGAACGTCTCGTGCAGCGTCGAGCGCTCCGCCTCGGTCAGGTTCGTCGCGATCAGCGTCTGGTGCAGGCCGTGGAAGCGTTCGCCGAGCCGGTCGAGGTCGGCGGCGTCGGTGACCGCGAACAGCGCGGAGGTGCCCGGGACGACGCTCGCGCGGATCCGTTCGATCTGCTCCTCGCCGATGCCGACCTTCGCGAAGTGCCGGGCGATGCCCCCCGTCGCTGCTCCCGCTGCCGCTCCGAGCAGCGGGACGAAGAAGAGGGCACCGAGCAGCAGGCCCCAGAGGGCGCCCCACCCCGCACCACGCTTCTCGTCCTCGTGCTCGTGGTGCACCGTGGGCTTGTCGGCGCCGGTCGGCCAGCTGACGACCGCGTGGTCGACGATGCGCACCAGCCCGTCGCCCTCCGCGTTCCTGAGGATGTCGGCCGCCTGCTGCGCGGCACCGGGGGTGTCGAACTGCCACACCGTGAACGTGGTCATCGGGACTCCTTCGACAGTGCTGGTCGGGAACAGGGGTCAGGCCGCGTCGTGGAGCTCGTCGTCGTTCACGACGAGCGCCCACAGCACGACGGTGCAGAGCGCGAGGGAGGCGAGGAGCCAGCCCGGGGTGACCGGCAGCGCGGCGAACTGCAGCAGCAGCACCGGGGTGATCACGACACCTGCGACGGCTCGGGCCCAACCGGGGCCGTCCGTCATCCGCGAGACGCCGAGCACGAGCACCAGGGCGGAGGCCGCGAGGAGCGCCCAGCCCGCTGCGGACACGTCGACCGCCGGGAGGCTGGTGCCGGTCCACGCGAGGACCGTCCGCGGCGAGAACGCCGCGACGAGGCCCGCGGTCGTCCCCCAGAGGCCGCTCATCACCATCAGCGGGGCGGCGAACCAGGTCCAGCCCTCCGGCCCGCTGACCTCGCGTGCTCGTCGTCGCGCCATCGGCCCTCCTCGTGCGCCGTCGCTGCCTCCACGATCGTGACGGCGCTGCGGTCGGGCATCACCTGATGTGGGTGACCGGGGGAGCGGGCCGCGTGCCCCTCGGCGGACCGGAGCGACTCACCGCGTGCTTTCGCCCGCTCGACCGAGCGCGACAGCCGTCAGGCACCCCTAGACTCGAACAGGTGTTCGAGGAGGTGTCATGCGCGGAGGTCCAGACCGCGAGGTGAGCAACGCGGACCGGCCCGAGCGTGTGCCCGTCAAGCCGATGGGCAGCATCGAGGTCATCGTGCACGTGGTGTGGTCCGACGGCACGGAGGAGTGGCGACCGGCACGGGCGATCCGCTGGACGTCGACGCACGTGATGGTCGGGTGGCGACGGGACCGGAGGGGTCGCGTGGACGAGGAGTGGGTGTGGCTGCGGGCGCAGGACGTCATGCGCTCGGTCACCTGGCTCGTGCCGCCCAGGCGCGCCTGACGCACGGCTCGTGCCCGGGAGGGCGCATCGAGGACGACGTGCTCGATGCGCGACGGCGACGCGCCCGTCTCGATCGGCTCGCCCGAGTCGGCGGTCCACGTGCGTGGACGGTCGCGGCGCCCCGCGGGCCGTGCTCGGGCGCACGCCGGGTCGGGCTCACCCGAAGCGGACGAGGCGGTGCGTCCGCTCCGGTCGCGACGATCGTGGGCGGACGCCGTGACCACGGCGGTCGCGGGAGTGCGACGGCGCGTCTGCGCCTGCGGAGGGACGGGGCGCATGGACACCGACGAGCCGACCGCGACCGGTGCGGACCGGGTGCCGACCCTCCGGCCGAGGTCCTGAGGGTGGCGCAGCGCACGAGGAGCGCCACGCGCGTCGACCTCGGCCAGCCGCCGCCGGCGACCCGTGCGCGCCGTGCCGGGATGGTCGAGATCCCGGCCGGCACGTTCACGATGGGCTCGGACGACCACTACCCGGAGGAGGCGCCGGCGCACAGGGTCGCCGTCGACGGGTTCTGGATGGACGAGCACGCCGTGACGAACGCGGAGTTCTCCCGCTTCGTGGCGCGCACCGGCTACGTGACGTCCGCCGAGCGGGCGCCGGACCCGGCCGACTACCCGGGAGCGGCCGTGGAGCTGCTCGTGGCGGCGTCGGTCGTGTTCCGTCAGCCGACGCGCCGGGTCCCCCTCGACGACCCGCTGAACTGGTGGGCGTACGTCCCCGGCGCCTGCTGGCGCCGACCGCAGGGGCCGGGCAGCACCGCGAAGCGGCTGCCCGACCACCCCGTGGTGCACGTCGCGTGGGAGGACGTGGCGGCCTACGCCGCGTGGGTCGGCAAGGAGCTGCCGACGGAGGCCGAGTGGGAGCACGCCGCGCGAGGCGGCCTCGACGGCGCGCCGTACGCGTGGGGCGACGAGCTCACCCCCGGCGGACGCTGGATGGCGAACACCTGGCAGGGCGAGTTCCCGCTGCACAACACCGGCGAGGACGGCCACACGGGCACCGCGCCGGTCGGCTCCTACCCGCCGAACGGCTACGGCCTCCTGGACATGATCGGCAACGTCTGGGAGTGGACGTCGGACTGGTACGGCGCCCACGAGGCGGCCGCGCACGCGTGCTGCAGCATCCCGAACCCGCGCGGTGGCGACCGTGACGCGAGCCGGGACCCGGCGCTGCCCGGCGTCCGGATCCCGCGCCGGGTCATGAAGGGCGGGTCCCACCTGTGCGCACCGAACTACTGCCGGCGGTACCGGCCCGCGGCCCGCATGCCGCAACCCGTCGACACGTCGACGTCGCACCTCGGCTTCCGCTGCATCAGCCGCGCATGAGCTCGACCACCGAAGGGGTTGCCGCATGACGGATCCGCTCTCGACCTGGAACGACGGTCCCGCGAAGGAGGCCATCCGCGACTACGTCGCCCGGACCGGCGAGGTCGGTGCCCCCGGCAGCGTGCCGGTCGAGGAGCGCGTCGCGGTGTTCGACAACGACGGCACGCTCTGGTGCGAGAAGCCGATGCCGATCCAGCTCGACTTCATCCTGCGTCGCCTGGCCGCGATGGCCGAGGCGGACCCTGCGCTCAGGGACCGGCAACCGTGGCGAGCCGCCCACGAACGTGACTACCCCTGGCTGGCGCACGCGCTGGCCGCGCACTACGCCGGTGACAGCACCGACGTGCGGACGCTGGCCACCGGCATCGTCGCGGCCTTCGGGAACATCACGGTCGACGAGTTCGAGGCCGACGCCGACGCGTTCCTGCGCGGGACCGCGCACCCCTCGCTGGACCGCGGCTACCTCGCGTGCGGGTACGCGCCGATGGTCCAGCTGCTCGCCCACCTGCGCGACCAGGGGTTCACGAACTACATCGCGTCGGGCGGCGGCCGGGACTTCATGCGGCCCGTCAGCGCGGAGATGTACGGCATCCCGCGCGAGGGCGTCATCGGCAGCGCGGTCGCCCTCGCGTACGTGCCCGGCGACGGGGGCGGGGCGATCACCCGCTCCCTCGCCGCGGACTACCTGGACGACGGCCCGGAGAAGCCGGTGCGCATCTGGACGCGCACGGGGCGCCGCCCGGTGCTCGCCGCGGGCAACTCGAACGGCGACATCGAGATGCTCGACTTCTCCCAGCACGCCGACCGGCCGTTCCTGCGGCTCCTCGTGCTGCACGACGACCCCGACCGCGAGTTCGCGTACGTCGCCGGCGCCGAGCGTGCGCTCGACCGCGCGGCGCAGAGCGGCTGGACCGTCGTCAGCATGAAGGACGACTGGGCGACGGTGTTCTGAGTGGGCGCCCCATGACGTCGCAGGAGACCTCGGGCCGCACGTCGCGCGAGCGCCTCATGGCCGGGGCGTTCGCGCTCGGCTCCGCCTGCTTCCTGCTCGGCCCGCTCCCCGGGTACGTCCAGCTCGTGGGCGCGACCGCCGACGCCGTGACGTTCTTCGTCGGCTCCCTGCTGTTCACGCTCGGCGGCGCCCTGCAGGTGTGGCTCGCTGCGGCCGGGCGCCGCACCGGGCCGCACGGTCGGGCCGACTGGTGGGCCGCCGTCGTCCAGTCGGCGGGGACGGTGCTCTTCAACATCTCGACGTTCCGCGCGATGCAGGTCACGCTCGCGGACCCGGACTACGACCGGCTCGTGTGGCGGCCCGACGCGTTCGGCTCGATCTGCTTCCTGGTCTCCGGGCTCGTCGCCTACCGGGCGTCGGCGCGCCGCGGCTGGCTGCCCGTGACGGGGGGCCCGGGCTGGTGGCAGCCGGCGACGAACCTCCTGGGTTGCGTCTTCTTCGGGGTCTCCGCGGTGGCGGGGTACCTGCTGCCCGCGAGCGCCTCCCTGGTCGACGAGGCCGCCGCCGGCTGGACCACGTGCGCCGGCGCAGCGTGCTTCCTGGCCTGCGCGCTCGGCACGCTGCGCGACGACCGGCGCGGCGCGCGAGCCCGGCACGCGCTCGCGGGCGGAACCCACCGGCCGGCGCGCCCGCACTGAACCGACACGCCATCAGTGACACACCATCAGAGGGAGCCCGATCATGCTCAAGCACCCCGCCACGTCCTCGCCGCCGACCGGTGCGCTCGCGGTCGCGCCGATCTTCGGCCTCGACGGCCTCGTCATCCCCAAGCACGAGCTGCCCCCGGACGAGCTCGCCCCGGACGTGGCCTACCAGATCATCCACGACGAGCTGATGCTCGACGGGAACGCGCGGCTGAACGCCGCGACGTTCGTCACGACGTGGATGGAGCCGCAGGCCGACCGGTTGATGGCCGAGTGCTTCGACAAGAACATGATCGACAAGGACGAGTACCCCCAGACGGCGGAGATCGAGACCCGCTGCGTGACGATGCTCAGCCGCCTCTGGAACGTCCCGGACGCGCACCAGGCGACCGGGTGCTCGACGACCGGCTCGAGCGAGGCGGCGATGCTCGGCGGGCTGGCGCTCAAGCGTCGCTGGCAGCGGCGTCGGGAGGCCGAGGGGAAGCCGGCAGACCGGCCGAACCTCGTGATGGGCATCAACGTCCAGGTCTGCTGGGAGAAGTTCGCGAACTACTGGGACGTCGAGATGCGCCTGGTCCCGATGGAGGGCGACCGGTTCCACCTCTCCGCGGACGAGGCCGTCGCGATGTGCGACGAGAACACGATCGGCGTCGTGGCCGTCCTGGGGTCGACGTTCGACGGCTCCTACGAGCCCGTCGAGCAGATCTGCGCGGCGCTCGACGCGTTCCAGGCGGAGACGGGCCTCGACGTCCCCGTCCACGTCGACGGCGCGTCCGGCGCCTTCGTCGCCCCGTTCCTCGACCCCGAGCTCGTGTGGGACTTCCGCCTGGACCGGGTCGCCTCGATCAACGCGTCGGGGCACAAGTACGGGCTCGTCTACCCGGGGGTCGGCTGGATCGTGTGGCGTGACGCCGCGGCGCTGCCGGAGGAGCTCATCTTCCGCGTGAACTACCTCGGGGACGACATGCCGACGTTCGCGCTGAACTTCTCGCGTCCGGGTGCTCAGGTCGTCGCGCAGTACTACAACTTCCTGCGGCTCGGCTTCAGCGGCTACCGGCGCGTCCACGGCTACGCCCGCGACGTCGCGACCCGCCTGTCCGGGCAGATCGCCGAGCTGGGCCCGTTCGAGCTGCTCACGAAGGGCGACGAGCTCCCGGTCTTCGCCTTCCGGCTGCACGAGTCGAACACGAGCTTCACCGCCTTCGACGTGTCGAACGCCCTCCGCGAGCGCGGCTGGCAGGTGCCCGCGTACACGTTCCCGGCGAACCGGGAGGACGTCGCCGCGCTGCGCGTCGTCGTCCGGCGCGGGTTCACCCACGACCTCGCCGACATGCTCCTCGCCGACCTCAGGCGTCAGCTCCCGCGGCTGCAGCGGCAGCCGGCGCCGGTCCACGGGGCCGACGCGGCGGGGTTCCGGCACTAGCACCCGGCGGCACCGCCGGTCCCGGGCACCACGTGCTCGTCCGTCCGGGATGAGCCGGGCGACAACTCGCAGACGTTTCACTCGATTCCGAGGCGCGACGGGTGGTCGCGCCCCTAGGGGAGGTCGTCATGGCATCGGAGCAACCGAACATCCTCGTCATCTGGGGTGACGACATCGGCATCTCGAACCTCAGCTGCTACAGCGACGGCCTGATGGGGTACCGCACACCGAACATCGACCGGATCGCCGACGAGGGGGGTCGGTTCACCGACTGCTACGGCGAGCAGAGCTGCACCGCCGGCAGGGCGGCGTTCATCTGCGGCCAGAACCCGCTCCGGACCGGCCTGACGAAGGTCGGCATGCCGGGGGCGACGGTCGGGCTGCAGGCTGAGGACCCCACGATCGCCACCGCGCTCAAGGCGCACGGGTACGCCACGGGGCAGTTCGGCAAGAACCACCTCGGCGACCGGGACGAGCACCTGCCGACCCTGCACGGCTTCGACGAGTTCTTCGGGAACCTCTACCACCTGAACGCGGAGGAGGAGCCGGAGCTCGCCGACTACCCGACGCCGGAGGACATGCCGAACTTCCGCGAGCGCTTCGGGCCACGCGGGGTCATCCACTCGTGGGCGAACCCCGACGGGACGCAGCGCATCGAGGACACCGGGCCGCTCACGAAGAAGCGGATGGAGACCGTGGACGACGAGTTCATCGCCGCGGCGTCGGGCTTCATGACCGACCGGGTCCGGGAGGACAAGCCCTTCTTCGTCTGGTTCAACTCGACCCACATGCACTTCCGCACGCACGTCAAGCCCGAGAGCCGCGGGCAGTCGGGGCGGTGGCAGTCCGAGTACCACGACACGATGATCGACCACGACGCGCAGGTCGGTGAGCTGCTGGGACTCCTCGACGAGCTCGGCGTCGCGGAGAACACGATCGTCGTCTACTCCACGGACAACGGCCCGCACATGAACTCCTGGCCGGACTCCGGGATGACGCCCTTCCGCGGGGAGAAGAACTCGAACTGGGAGGGCGCCTACCGGGTGCCCGCCGTCGTCCGGTGGCCCGGCCGGATCGCGGCCGGCACCGTCTTCAACGGGATCATGAGCCACAGCGACTGGTTCCCGACGCTCCTGGCGGCAGCCGGCGTCCCGGACGTCGCCGAGCAGCTGCTGCGCGGCGTGGAGCTCGGCGGGGTGACGTACAAGGTCCACCTGGACGGTCACGACCAGCTGCCGTACCTCACCGGGGAGACCGACGAGAGCCCGCGTGTCCACTTCTTCTACGTCTCGGACGACGGCGACCTGACCGCGATCCGCTACGACAACTGGAAGCTGGTGTTCCTCGAGCAGCGGGCGCCGGGCACGCTGCGGGTGTGGGCCGAGCCCTTCACCCACCTGCGCGTCCCGAAGATCTTCAACCTGCGCACCGACCCGTACGAGCGCGCCGACATCACCTCGAACACGTACTACGACTGGCTCCTGGACCACGCGTGGATCGTCGTGCCGATGCAGGCGTTCGTGCTCGGCATGATCCAGACGATGATCGAGTTCCCACCCCGCCAGAAGCCCGCCAGCTTCAGCCTCGACCAGGTCCTCGAGAAGCTCCGGACGGGCATCCCGAGCTCGTGACCCGCGACCCCGCGGGACGGGCGGACGGGACGCTCATCCCGCGGGGTCGTGGCTCGGGTGGACGGGAGCCGCGCCTCCGTGGCGGTGCGGCAGGCCGCGGACGGGCACCTCCGTGCCGGCCCCCTCGCCCGACGGTGGCGCGGGGGAGTCGGGCACCGAGGCGGCGTACCGGTCGGCGAGCGGCTTCGCGCTCAGCCCGTGCGCGAGCACGCTGAGCAGGACGGTCGTGCCGATGACCGCGACCGGACGTCGGACGTCGACGTCCAGCTCCTCCATCGCGATCAGGGCGAAGATGATCGACGCGAGGCCGCGCGGGCCGAACCACCCGACGAAGGCCGTCGTCGCCGGTGCCAGCCGGGCGCCGACGAAGGACAGCCACACGGGCACCATCCGCACGACCGTCAGGCTCAGCACCGCGTAGGCCAGCATGCGCCAGTCGGCCTCCTGCAGGACCGTCGGGACGGCCACCGCCCCGAACACCAGCCAGGTCAGCAGGGACACGAAGCCGGCGGTCTGCTCGACGTAGAACACCTCCCGCTCGCCGCCGCGCCCGGCGGAGCTCCCGAAGGCCAGGCCCGCGACGAACGCGGCCACGAAGCCGTTGCCACCGAGCGCGAGCGTCGCGGCGTACGCGGCCAGCGCCAGCGCGAGGATCCCGGGTCCGGCGAAGTCCTCCGAGGCCCAGCCGCGCCGGCGAGCGAGCCGCATCGCCCGCCCGCTCAGCCCGCCGACGACGGCACCGACCGCCACGCCGACGGCCAGGTCGACGAGCGCACCGGCGGCACCTGACCCCGGGAGGCCCTCGACCGTCGCCGCCCCGGCGATCGCGACCATGACGACCGGGGTCGCGATGCCGTCGTTGAGGCCGCTCTCGACGTTGAGGACGCGCCGGACCCGGGCCGGTACGGCCGGGTTGCTCATGACCGCGGCGCCCAGTGCCGCATCGGTGGGCGCGAGCGCGGCCCCGACCAGAAGCGCCAGCCACACCCCCGTGCCGTCGAAGAGCCACGCCGCCAGCAGGGTCCCCGCCGCGATGGTCAGCGGGAGGCCGACCCCCAGCAGGCGCGCGTACAGCCCGAGGTCGGCGCGGAGCTCCCGCAGCCTGACCCGTGAGGCGTCGGCGAACAGGACCCAGACGAGCGTCACCTCGGCGAGCAGCCGGGCGGCCTCCTGCGCCGCGTGCGCGTCGACCACCTGGACGCCCTCCGACAGCAGGAGCCCGACCGCGACGAAGAGGACGGGCGCGCTCAGGTCGGCGCGACCGAGCCGAGCCGAGAGCAGACCCCAGGCGAAGACGACGAACATCACCAGGGCCAGGGTGCCGGCGTCCACGGCTGCACCTCCCGTCGGAGCCCGCACGGCCGCCGCGCGCTCCCGGCGTCGCGGTCACCGGCCTGCAGGCCGAGCCGACCTCACGTCACGGGCGGCGTGGCGCCGGGGCGTCCGGGACGGCGGAACGCTCGTGGTCCCGCCGGCTGGTGCCCGAACCTACCGACCGTCGTCGCGATCCCGCCTCACCCGTGACGGGGGACGCCGTCGCCGCCGTCACTCGAGCGTCCGCCCTCGGGGAGGTCACGGCGTGACGCGTCGCCACCACGTCTCGTGGTGCGGGAGGGTCTCGTACCGGTCGAGCTCGCTCCGGACGTAGGTGGTGACGACGTCGCGCAGGCGCACTATCCGGTGCCGGTGCCGGTGCCGGTGCCGGCGCCGGAGGCGAGGCGGTGCTGGAGGTGGGTGCGCACGGTGGGCCACTCGGCGGCGATGATCGAGAAGACGACGGTGTCCCGCAGCGTGCCGTCGGGCATGACCTTGTGGCTGCGCAGCACGCCGTCCTGCTTGGCCCCGAGGCGGGCGATGGCTGCACGGGACTGCAGGTTCATCCAGTGCGTGCTGAACTGCACCGCGATGCAGTCCCAGGCCTCGAACGCGTGGGTGAGCATCAGGAGCTTCGCCTCGGTGTTCACCTGCGTGCCCTGGGCGGAGCGGGCCAGCCAGGTCGCCCCGATCTCCACCCGCCGGCTGGCCGCGTCCGCGTCGCAGAAGGTGGTCATGCCCAGCACCTCACCGGTCGCGGCGCGGCGAGTGACGAAGGGCAGCATCGAGCCTGCCCGCTCCTCCTGGAGGCGGCGCTCGATCTCGGCCCGCATGTCCTCGGGGGTAGGGATGCGGGTGTACCAGAGCGTCCACAGCTCCCCGTCACGCACAGCGTCGACCAGGCCGTCGTGGTGCTCGTGGCCGAGCGGCTCGAGCACCACGTGATCGCCCTGGAGGACCGTGCGGTCGAGGAAGGTCATGGCGGCACCCTAGAGCCCGCCACGACCACGACGGCGCCGCGTACGGGCCGCCGCGCGCAGGCGACCCGGTACGTCCGGGCGTTCAGCGACCCTCGTCGCCCTCGAACCCGATCAGCCAGTGGAGGCCGAAGCGGTCGACGACCTGCCCGTCGGTCGCGCCCCACGGCCGCGTCTGGAGGTCGTCCACGATCTCGCCGCCCTCGGAGAGCGCGGAGAACCAGGTGCGCAGGACGGCGGGTGCGGACGCCCCGAGCAGGGAGAGCATCAGTCCCTGGATCTGGAGCGAAGGCTGGTCTCCGGCCACGTCGGCGGCGAAGAGCGCGACCGGCCCGTCCTCGAGGTACCCGTGGGCGACGGCATCCGCCGGGCCGTCGGTCCTGCCGAACTCCTCGAAGGTGTGGAGCCGTGCGCTGCAGCCGAAGACCTCGGCGTAGAAGGTCAGAGCGGCCCGAGCCGTGCCCGGGAGGTGGAGGTAGGGCGTCGGTGCGGTCATGTGGGTCTCCGTGGGTGAGCCGACCGGGCGCCGGCGGACGCTGGTGCCGCTCGCCGGCCCGGATCGCCGGACCGTCCGGCGTACTGGGACGACGATCGGCGACCCCTCGCGAGGACATCCCGGTTCGGCGAGGTACCCGTCCGGACGGTCGTCGACCCGAGGTGTCCTCGGGAGCGCCTGCCGTACGTCGTCTGGGCCGGCTGCGAGAGGGGAGCCGCGTGGCGCCGGTGCGGCGCGCATCCGCCTCCTCCCGAGCCGAGCGGGGCTCCTCCGCGCGCGGTCATGGCGTCGCGGTGAGCCGGTGTCGGGCGCGGCCTCGGACTCGTCGGGTGCGGCCGTGCGCCTCGAGCAGCGTGAGGACGTCACGGCTGTCGGTGTCGTCGACGAGTCGTCGTTGCAGCCAGTCGGACCAGGTGTCGACCGCGCCGTTCGCCGCGACGGCGTCCGGCAGCTGTGCCAGCTCGGCGAGGCTCACGCGGTCGGCGTCCCGGCGCAGGCGTTTCCCACCGTCACGGAACGGCCGGCGTGAGGCGCATCGGGACGTGCGGTATGCCGTCTTCCTCGAACCCGGCGCCGTCCACGACGAAGCCGAACCGGGCGTACCAGTCGGCCAGGTGCGTCTGCGCGTCGAGCACGACGGGTGCCCGGGGGTCGAGCTCGGTGCACCGCTCGAGGGCCCGACGCATGAGCTCCGAGGCGACACCGTGCGAGCGGACACGAGCGGCGGTCGCCACGCGTCCGACCCGCAGCGCGCCGTCGGGGTCGCGCAGCACACGCAGGGTCGCGACGACGTCCGGCCCGTCGGTCGCCCAGAGCTGCTCGGCGCCGTCCTCGACGTCGCGGCCGTCGAGGTCGGGGTAGGCGGCGGCCTGCTCGACGACGAACACGTCGACGCGCAGCCGGAGGATCCCGTAGAGCGTGAGCGGATCGATCCGCGCCACGGCATCGCGGTGATAGGTCACGGGCACCCGCCGACGGTAACCCGCCGACGCGTGCTCCCGGCGAAGCGTCCGCCGTCCCTCTGACCCAGTACTCGGACGCACTTCTCCTGTACCTGCACGCTCGTCAGGGGGTGGGTGACGCCCCCAGCCTCGACGCGATCCGATCTGCCTCGGGGTCGGTCCCGAGCGCCAGCTGGATCTGGCCGGTGGTCACGGGGCTCATCACGAGGGCCGCACTGATCACCCGACCGTCGAGGAGCATGGCCAGCTGCTGCCGCTCCGCGTCCCGCGTGACGTCGCTCAGCGTGCCGGTGTCCGCGTCGTCGAACTCGAGCGCGACCACCACCTGTTCCGTCCCGTGATCGGTGGAGCGCACGGCCGAGGTGGGCGTGACCACGCCCAGCGACTCGCCCAGCTCGTAGGTGGTGGTGCCCGCCCAGTCGCACGCGCTGGCCGCCCCGTCCGAGGTCAGTTCCGGAGCGCCGCACGGCTCTTCCGCCGAGGAGGCGACGAGACGCAGCTGCAGCGGCTGCAGCGGCGAGCCGTCGTCACCGCCGTCCGTCCCGCACCCGGAGAGCACGGTCGCGACGACGGCCAGGACGGCGAGACGAGTGACGGATCGGGTACGCACGCGGTCAGTGTAGGAACGCCCGCTCCCTGCGGGGCAGGTCTGCGAGTGCGTACGCGCGGGGTTGCCGCGTGACGGCGAGACAGGGGTGGCGACGTCCCACGGGTCTGCCCCGCGCGGCCGGCTACGCCTCGGCGCGGTGCGCGCGCCGGTCCGCCCGCTTCGCGTGCGCGTCGGCGGACGCTCCGAAGGCGATCCCGAGACCGAGGCAGATCGCGAGCCACATCGCGATCTCACCGGTCGCTGCGCCGATGGCGGCCCCGACGCCGGCCCCCAGGGCCAGACCGATCCCGACCCCGCGGCCCTTGTCCTCGTTCTTCGCCTCTGTCATGCGCGGAGCGTAGCCACGAGTCGGCGACTCCGGCAGTGCTCGACTCTTCTCCGCCTGAGCGCGGCCACGCGCGAGACGGACGAGCGCGACCCTGGCGCTTCACGACGTCGTCGTGGAGCATGGGAACCGGCAGTCCGGGGTGAGGAGCGAGCATGCGTCTGTCGCCTGATCGAGCACGCGCCCTCACGACGCTGCACACGCTGCTCGCGGTCGCCCCGGACCTCGACCACGTCCTCGAGGCCGTCACGCACGCGGCCGTCGAGCAGGTCCCCGGCACCGCGCACGCCACCCTCGTCCTGACCCGCACCGGGAACGAGGACCGGGTCGCGGGCAGCGACCCGGTGACCGCACAGCGCGAACGAGCGGACCAGGCCACCGAAGGAGGGCTCGCCTCCGAAGCGCTCCACCGCTGCCACCGCGTCCTGGTCCGCGTGGCCGAACCCGCCGGGCGGCCCGATCCCGCCGGGCTCCGGTCCGTCGCGGCCTTCCCCCGCCAGATCAGCAACGGTGTGCACGTGGCGCTGACCCTGTACGCCGAGAGCGGCTACGTCTGGGACACCGACGCGATCATCCTCGCCGAAGAGTTCACCGACGAGGCCGCCGACGCCGTCCGCCTACGGCTGCGAGACCAGGAGCACGCCGCCGAGGCCGCCGAGCTCACGGCCGACCTCGCCTCACGCGGCGTCGTCGAGCGGGCCGTCGGGGCCATCGTCGCGACCAGCCGGTGCACCCCGGACGAGGCTCGCGACATCCTGCGCCGGTCCAGCGAGGAGCTCGACGTCGACCTCGTCGACGCCGCCGCCGCCGTCATCCAGGAAGTCAGCGGCGGCGCTCCGACCGCACCCGCACCGTTCGTCGGCCGCGAGCCGCACAGCCGACCCGTCGAGCGCCGGTCCTCGGGCCGCCACACCTAGAACCGGCCACCGCCGGGCGCTCACCTCCACGTGGGCCTACCGTCGAAGCGTGATCACACCGTCGCCGCCGAGCTCGGACGCGGACAGGGATCACGATGCCGAGCTGCGGTCCGCACCTCCACCGCTCCGGTTCGCCCCCGTGCACCAGTGGGTGCTGCACCACGTCACCGAGCTCCATGCCCTGCGCGACGGACTTCGCCAGACCATCGACGACCGTGCCCGGCTGCGCGAGGACCGGCTCCTGGACGGCGTCGCGCACGCCGCGGTCCTCATCGCCTCCGAGCTCGCCACCAACGCGCTGCGCCACGGACGCCCACCCGCCGTCGTCGAGCTCCTCCAGCGCGACGCGTCGTTCCTGCTCACCGTGGCCGACCACGACCCGAGCAGCCGACCGCACATCGCCACGGACCGCGCTCCCGGTGAGGGCGGCTTCGGCCTGCAGATCGCCCGGCGCCTTTCCCTGGACGTCGGGTGGTACCGCGCCGACCCGGTCAAGATCCTCTGGGCCGAGATCGGCGCCTGACCACACCCGGCCCCCGGACGCCGAAGAGGCCGCCTCGGATGTCTCCGAAGCGGCCTCTCATCTGCGGTGATGCCGGTGGGCGACACTGGGATCGAACCAGTGACCTCTTCCGTGTCAGCAATCGGAACGGTGCCCGTGTGCGACCGGCTGCGTCACTCCCGTGCTGGTCAGGGCCCTGCGGAGACACCGGCGGCACATCGCGTACAGGGCCGAACGCGGGCGGGTTGCTACATGCGTTGCTACACGACCGGTCGCGTGTGAGAAGTGCTGAGGCGCCGCTGCGAGGCATAGCTGATGAATACACGTGCGCCGGATGCTGAGATCCCTCAGAACGAGCTGAGGAGGTTCCACCACGCATTCTTGCCACGGCTATCGGCGCACCAGGCGCCTCGCGGCCGCTGCGGGCGATCGGCAGCAGGAGCAGCAGCGTGCCGACCAGGATGCCGACGGCGAACCCGGCGACGAGGTGCGTCCAGGTTGTGGATGCCCACACGCAGCCGGTGCGGCGCCGGGGGGACACGACGGGCGAGCGGGACGGCCACGAGCCGGTGGGCCTTCGCGGTCGGCGCGCGGACGGAGGGTCTGCGGCACGACGTCGACACCTGAGCTAGGGCCGACTCGTGAGCGGGTAGACCGCACGAGCGGTCGGATCTAGGTCATGCCAGGAACCCTGAGGCTCAGCGCAGCTCCGCGGTCGCCCACCATCGGATGGTGCCCGCCACTCCGGCGGCGGCGACGGGTAGGGCGAGGAGCAGCTGCGCGGGCATGACGGTCGCTGTGGCGGCCTGCCCGCCCATGCCGGCCCACAGCCCGGGCGCGGCCCAGGGGAACCACGCGCCGGCGCCGGCCACGGCCGCGATCTGGGTGACGACGACGAGGCCGAGGAGGGCGCCGATGCCTGGCAGGTAGCCGCGCCGGGCGCTCGCGACGAAGGCCAACGGAAGGCTCAGCAGGGTCATGAGTGCCGTCACCGCGAGGGCCTGCGCGGCTGCTCCCGCCGCGTCGGCGTCGGGTGGGCCGAGCCCGATCACGAGGCCCAGGGGGAGCGCGAGGGCGACCGTCGCCAGCCCGCACGCCGTCGCTCCGACCATCACGGTCGCGAGCTTGGCCCAGGCGATGGCGGCGGGAGGTGTCGGGAGCGCCTGCAGGCTCGCGATGGTGCCGTCGGTGAACTCCCGGCCCATGGTCCAGGCGACGACGACCCCGACGGCGAGCAGGGTCGCGACCGAGAGGATCTGGGCGAGCATCCCCAGGTAGGCGGTCCAGCCTGTGCCGTGGAGCATCGGGCAGACCTTGAGGGCCATCTGGCTGTTGCCGTCGGCGAGGCCCACCGCGGTGAAGCCGGCGGTGATGGCGCACGTCCCGACGACGAGGGCGGCGGCGGCGGTGCGGGCGACGGACGACCGGCGCAGCTTGAGCGCCTCGACCTCCCACGCTGGCCCGCTCACCGGGCCCTCCCCGGCGACGTGGCGTCGAGGCCGGCGGGCTGCTCGCACACATAGACCATCGCGAAGAACTGGCGCTCGAGGTCCACCCCGTCGGGATCGAGGGTGCCGACGGCTCGACCGCGGTGGATCACGGTGATGCGGTCGGCGGTCCGGGCGACCTCGTCGAGGTGGTGGCTGGAGACGAGAATCCCGGCGCCGGCGTCGCGGGTGCGTCGCAGCCACGTCCGCACGAGCAGCACGCCGGCGGGGTCGAGGGCGGTCGAGGGCTCGTCGAGGACCAGCAGGCGCGGCTCGTGCACGGCGGCGCACGCGAGGCCGAGGCGCTGCCGGTTGCCCATCGACAGCGCCTTCGTGCTTCGGTCGGCCCAGTGCCCGAGCTCGAGCTCGGCCAGGACGCGCTGTGCTGCCGCAGCGGCTGCGGCGCGGCCCAGTCCGCGCAGGCGGGCTGCGGCGACGACCATCTCCGTGACGGACAGCTCCGGGTAGGCGAACGGGGACTCGACGAGGTGCCCGACCGCGGCCCAGGTGCGGGCGGGGGCGCGCCAGGCGGCGACCGCCTTCTCGCCGGGCAGCCCGATCGTTGCCGTGCCCGCGTCCGGGCGCAGCATCCCCAGCGCGAGCCGCATGAGCGTGGACTTGCCGGCGCCGTTCAGCCCGACGATCGCGTGGACCTCGCCGGGCCGGACGTCGAGGTCGAGCGCATCGACGGCGATCTCCGCCCCGAAGGTGCGACGAACGCCGGACAGGCGCAGCAGCGGTGCGCTGACGCCGCCCGTGGGCGTCGGTGTGCTCATCGCTCCTCCGTCGCGTGGACGCCCGCCGTCGCGGCAGGCGGCCGGTACGGTCCGAGGTAGCTCAGGGACTGCCGGATCACGGGGCCGAGCGCGCGACCGGTGGGGGACCGGCCCCACTGCAGCAGCCCTTCCATCACGGCGGCGAGGCACGCGGCGGTCGCGACGCGCGCCTCCAGCGGGTCGGCGCCGTGCGTGAGGAGTCCCTGCACGACGAGGTCCTCGGTGCGCCTGTTGTTCTCCCACGCACGCGCCATGAGCCCGCGGTGACCCGCGATGAGTCGCACCCGGTCGCGCGTCTCCCGCTCGGTGGGCTCCGGCACCGCCGACCAGGCGGCCTCGATCCCGAGCCGGACCCGCTCCAGGACGGGGAGCCCGGGTGCCCGAGCGAGCACCGCCTCGACGATCACCTCGTCGTACGGGTCGTCGAGCACCACGTCCTCCTTGGTGGGGAAGTGCCGGAAGAACGTCATGTGGGAGACCCCGGCCGCGGCTGCGACCTCGTTGACGGTCGTGGCGTCGAAGCCCCGCTCCACGAAGAGCGCGAGAGCCGCGGCGCGCAGCCGCTCCCGCGTCTCCTCCGACCGGCTCATGGCACGATGTTAGTCACTAACAATCGCCCGCGGTAGCCCCCGCCGCGCCGCGTCTCGGGGACGGGTCAGGCGCTCCGGGTGGTCACGGCCACCTCACCACCCGTGAGGTGGCGGTTCAGGCAGCCCAGCACCCGGCGCACGTCCGACTCGCTCGCGCCGACGGCGAAGGTCGCAGAGGCGCCGGAAGTCGGCAGGTCCGCCGTCACGAGCGACTCGGCGACCGCGCCGTCGTCGAAGCACACGCTCCAGCCGCCGCGTGGGTGGCTGATCCCGACGACCCAGACGTCACCGTCACGGAGCTCGGGCACGTCCGCCGGGACGCGGCGCCCGCCTGTGGCCGCGAGGGTCACGGCGACCAGCAGCAGGGCCGCACCCAAGGCGACGGACCGGCGTGCGACGCGCATGGTGTGCTCCCTCCTGTCTTCCAAGTGCGTGTGTCTCGGCGCGCCGTCGTCCTACCGCTCGCCCGCAGCTCGAGCGGCGGCTCAGGCGGTCAGGTCGCGGCGGCGCAGCGCCCCTGCGGCGGCCGTGGCCAGGACTGCCGCAGCGACCGACATCAGGGCGAGCGGTGCGAACGTGACCGTCTCGTGCGGCGCACTGGGGACCAGGGCGAACGGCGCGGCGTCGAGAACGGCGTCAGGCAGGTTGAACAGGGGCCCGTACAGGCCGACGACGATCGACACCACCAGGACGACCCACAGCCACCACGTACCGGCGCGCAGGCCGTGGGCGAGAGCCGCCAGGCCGACGAAGGCCAGCACCACGGGCAGGTACACCAGGGCGGCCAGCGTGAACTCACCCACGAGCGCGGGGTCCTCGACGGCGCCGGCGACCCCGGCGCCCAACCCGAGCCCGGACGCCAGCAGGAGCAGCGCCGACCCCAGGGCGGTGACGGCGAGCGACCCGCCGAGCCAGGACGTCCGGCTCACCGCCGTCGCGAGCACCAGGCTCGTGCGGCCCTCGTCCTCCTCCCGGTTCAGCCGGTTGACGGAGACGACCGCGTAGACCGCGACCGCCATGGCGAAGAACGCCAGGAACGCGGACAGGGTCGAGCGCAGCACGTCGCCGGCGTCGGCCCCGCCGAAGACCTCCGCGAGCTGGGGCTGTGCCTCGAAGCTGTCCACGATGCCCTGGGCCATGGAGCCGGTGAGGATCGCGAAGACGAACAACCCCACAGCCCACCAGACGATCGTCGCCCGCTCCATGCGCAGGGCCAGGCCGGCGGGGCTCAGCAGCGCCCGGCGCGCTGCGGGGCGCCCCCGACGTGAGGGGACGATCCCCGCGCCGACGTCCCGGCGCCCGACGAGCGCGAACGCCGCGGCGACGAGCACCCCCGTCGTCGCGACCGCGAGGAGCAGCGGCCACCACCGCAGGTCGACGAACGCGCGGGTCTGCTGGGCCCAGCCGACGGGCGACAGCCACGACAGGGCGCTGCCGCCGCGCTGCTGGGCGTCGCCGACCCCGCGCAGCACGTCGGCGAGCCCGAGCAGCGCACCCGCCATGCCCGAGGCGGTGCGGGCGTGCTCGCTCAGCTGCGCCGCCACGGCCGCGACGGCTCCGAACGTGAGGCCGACCGCGGCGGCACCGGCGGCGACCGCGAGCGAGTCCACCGGATCGAGGTCGCTCCCGACCAGCGCGGCAAGCAGCACGGCACCGACCGCCACGTTCGCCACGGCCAGGACCCCGAGCGCGGCCGTCAACGGGGCGCCGCGACCCACCGCGCCCGCGCGCACCATGTCGGCGCGCCCGGACTCCTCCTCGGCGCGCGTGTGCCGCACGACCAGGAAGATCGACATGAGCGCGACGGCGACCGCGATCATCCCGAGCATCTCGTTGGCGATCATCACCCCGAACGAGTAGGCGTCCAGGCCGTAGCCCGGGCCGGTCATGAACGCCCCCGACGGGTCCTTCATGATCTCGGCCCGCGTCTGCATCGCGGCGGCGTCCGGGTAGACCACGGGGAGCGCCGCCCCCATGTACCCGATGAGCGCCCCGATGCTCAGCGCCCACACGGCGATCCGGACCCGGTCGCGGCGCAGTCCGAACCGCAGCAGGCGACCGGTCCCGGTCAGCGCCGAGCCAGGCGCGGGGGCGACGTCCGGCGCGGTCCGGTGCGCGCGGGTCAGCGTGGTCATCGCACACCGCCGACCACGCTCGTCGCGCCGTCGTAGTGGTGGAGGAAGAGCTCCTCGAGCGTCGGCGGGGTCACCGTGAGGTTCGTGATGCCCGCGGTCGCCAACGCGGCCATCACACGGGACAGCGCTACGTCGTCGACCGTGAACGTCAGGCGCGACCCGTCCTGCACGACGTCGTGGACCCCGTCGAGCACACGCACGGCCTCGGCGCCCTGGGACGTGGAGACGCGCACGGTGCTGCGGGTCAGGTGACGCATGTCCGCCAGGCTGCCGCTCTGCACGGAGCGCCCGGCGCGGATGATCGTGACCCGGTCGCAGAGCTTCTCGACCTCGGCCAGGATGTGGCTCGAGAGCAGCACGGTCGT
This sequence comes from Cellulomonas jepli, assembly GCF_047229345.1. Lineage (NCBI taxonomy): Bacteria > Bacillati > Actinomycetota > Actinomycetes > Micrococcales > Cellulomonadaceae > Cellulomonas > Cellulomonas jepli. Next base: position 27,614 of record NZ_JBFTER010000004.1, read on the forward strand.
CCCCCGCGCGGTGACCTCCTGGACGCACTGCTGGAACGCGAGCTCCATCAGCGGGTCCAGCCCGGACGTCGGCTCGTCCAGGACGAGGAGCTCGACGTCGCTCGCCAGCGCGGCCACCAGCGCCACCTTCTGCCGGTTGCCCTTCGAGTAGGTTCGCGTCTTCTTCGTCGGGTCGAGGTCGAAGCGCTCGAGCAGCGCGGCCTTGCGCGCCGGGTCGAGCCGCCCGCGCAGGCTCGCGAACAGGTCGATGACCTCCCCGCCCGTGAGCTTGGGCCACAGGTTCACGTCGCCGGGCACGTAGGCCAGGCGCCGGTGCAGGGCGACGGCGTCCGCCCACGGGTCGTCTCCGAAGAGCCGCACCGTGCCGGAGTCGGCGCGCAGCAGGCCGAGCAGCACCCGGATGGTCGTGGACTTCCCGGCGCCGTTCGGGCCGAGGAAACCGTGCACCTCGCCGGGCGCCACGGTCAGGTCGAGCTCGTCCAGCGCACGCACCGCGCCGAACGACTTGGTCAGGGCTCGCACATCGATGACAGGGGACATCGCACTCACGCTCTCGTGGGGTACCGCCGGGACAGGGTCGTCGGCGGGGCCGGGCGGCTCCGCCGTGTCAGGCGCTGCGTGCAGCGTCGGGCGCCTCCGGCGGGTCGCACACGTAGAGCAGGTACGCGTCGAGCATCGTGTTGTCCGTCATCAGACCGTGCGTGAACAGCTCGACGGTCGGCAGCATCATCCGGTCCCGGTACCCGTGCAGCATCGAGACGACGTCGGTCGGGTCGGCCGGCGGGTTCAGCGTCATGTCCAGCAGCAGCGCACCGAGACCCTGCACGGTCAGGTAGCGGGCCCGCGCCTTCTCGTCGCGGCTGGGACGCATCGTGCCGGCGGCGACCGCCTCGGCGATGTACACCTCGGCGTCCGCGATGAAGTGCTCGACGAAGTCCCGCGCCAGGTCTCCGCCGGCCTGGAGGCTCCGCAGCGCATACCCGACCAGCGGCGCGTACTCGTCCATGGACGCCAGCTGCAGCAGCACGTCCTGCGTGCCGCCGCCCGCCAGGGCCCGCTCCTTCGACGCCCGGATCTCGGCCAGGACGTGCGCGTCGCACGCCGCGCGCAAGCCCTCCTTGGAGCCGAAGTGGTGCAGGATCAGCGCCGCACTGACCCCGGCGTCCTCCGCGATCATGCGCAGTCCGACGCCGAAGCCCTCGCGCCCGAACCGGGCCACTGCGGCGTCGCGGATCCGCGTGCGCGCCGTCAGGTCATCGACCCGGGCTGACCTTGCCATGGCACTCAGACTAAACGCGTGTTCAGTCGCGACGCAAGGGGTCTTCAGTGCCGGAGGCTGCGGCAGACATGACGGTGACGTGTTGCGGCAAGTCCGCCTCGAGATGGCGAAGGACATGCCTCGCGGTCGCAATGACTCGCTCGAGCGGCTGTGGGTCCCTCTGCTCGTCGTGCTGGCCGTCGCGGTGGTGTGCATCGGGGCGTGGTTCGTCGTCGACGTGCGCACCGATCCGGACCTCGCCGGGCAGGTCGAGCAGCAGGCGGAGCGCGCCGAGGTGCTGCTCGACGAGTACATGCTTCCCACTGGCGACGGTCAGGCGCAGGTACGGATGCTCATGGACGGCGCCTGGAGCGACGGTCTCGTCCGCGTCGAGGGCGACGTCGCGACGCTGCTCGTCCGCGATGCCGAGGATCGGTACGTCCCGGTCCGTCCGCTCGGCTGACCCCACAACCGGGACGCTCGGTTTGCCCGGGGCTCCTGGGTCGTCGTGCCACCGTCATACGCCCGCAGCCGCAACGCTCGTCTTGTTCCAGTGGGACGACGAACGCGGGGCACGTCGTCCACAGGAGCCCACGCCATGTCACGGCTCCCGTTGGCTGGCTTGAACTGCGCGTCGCGCCGTAGCCGATGAGGGTGTGAGCCCGGCGGCGGAAGCGACCTTGTGGGTCCGCGGGACGCGATTCGCCTGCGAAACACGGCCGAGAACAGAGGTGAAGGCGACCGGACGACCCCCGCGCCTCACCGAGTGAGGAACGGAAGGGCTTGCCACCCCGGCCAGGCGTTCACGAACCACAGGAGCGCGGCGTTGACGAGCACGGAGACGGCGTAGCCGGCGCGCCGCGCCGCGAGGGAAGGCCGCGCCCCACGCCGTCGTCCCGTGGCGGAGCTCATCGCCTCTCCCACCGGAAGAAGCGCAGCGCGAACGCCCCGGCGACCACCGACCACAGCAGCAGGATGCCGAGGTGTCCCCACGGGACCGCACCGTCGGCGGGACTCCGTGCCGCGAGCAGCGCACCGCGCACGTGGTGCAGCGGCAGAACGGAGCCGACGCCGGCCATCCAGTCGGGCAGGGGGACGACGAACACGTCGGAGACGAAGGCGAGTGGCAGGAGCACGACGAGAGCGAGAGCGCCGACCGCCTCCGCCGTCGGGCAGGCGGCCGCCACCGCGAACCCGAGTGCTGCCATGGCCAGGGTGCCGAGGACGACCGCAGGCACCACCAGCAGGGCATCGGTGACGGCGAGCGGTGCACCGAGGAAGAAGGAGGTGACCATCAGCAGGAGGGCGACGATCAGCGAGAGCCACATGCCGGCCATCACCCGTCCGGCGAGGTACTCCCAGCCCCGCAGGGGAGTTCCGGTGAGCCGCTTGAGCTCGCCACGGTCGCGCGCCCGCGCGACCGCCTCGGGCAGGTTCATGAACGCGATCACGCTGAGCCCCCACGCCGCCATGCTCGCGGCGAACGAGGAGACGAACGGCACGCCGTCGATGGTCACGTCCGGCCCTTGCAGCGTCACCATCAGCGCGTGCAGGCCCACGGGCATCACGACGGCGAAGAACACGGCGCCCGAGTCACGGCGTGCCGCCCGGTCGGCGGCACGTGCCTGGTCCAGCACCAGGGACACGCTGCTCAGGGCCCGACCATTCCGAGCGCGCGACGAGTGCTGTGCCGGATGCGGGGTTCGAGCAGCATCGGCTGGTCCCCGTCCACGATGGTGCACGACGCGCGGTGCCGCCGGTTCGACGTGGAAGCGGATCGACGCCACGGTCACAGCGCCGGCTCCCCAGAACGCCAGGACGAGGAGCGTCCGACCGTCCCACCCGCCGCCCGCGGCGTGCGGGTCGAACTGGCCCTGGAGGCTCGTCGTGAAGGGTTCGAGCGGCAGCAGGGCCGCGGCGGACGACAGCCACCCAGGCATCTCCACCCCGACCATGAACGTGCCCGAGGCGAACATGAGGACGACCGCGATGGCGACGGAGCCGGCCTGCGCTGCTGCGGCGGTCCGCGACAGCGCAGCCGTAGCAACGCCCAGCGCGGCGAAGCAGCCGAGCCCGGCAGCGAGGGTCACCAGCGTCGCAGGGAGCGTCCGGGGGACCAGCTGCACGTCGTACGCGACGATGCCGACCGCGAGAGCGACGGCGACCGAGGCGAGAGCGAAGGTGGCAGCGGCGGCGATCCGCGCGGTGAGGTAGAGCGGGATCGGGAGCGGGCTGCCGAGCACGCGCTTGAGGACACGCCGGTCCCGTGCCTCCGCGAGCGTCGTGGCCACGGTCGGGAAGGCCGCGAACACGAGACCCATGGCCGCCGCCGCCGGTGTGACGACCTGCATCACCCGGAGGCCGCCCGTGCCGTCGAGCACGTCGTTGCCGGCGACGGCACCGATGACGAGCAGCCAGACGAGGGGAAGAGCGAGCGAGAAGGCGAGCGTCAGCCGAGATCTCCAGAGGTCCTGAAGCGCATGCAGGTACTGGTCCCGCAGCAGCGTCCCGCCCCCGGGGCGGGCCGCTCGTCCGGGGGACGGGGCGAGATGCGCAACGGCGGTCATCGCACCACCTCTCCGTGCGAACCGGGCGAGGCCGCGAGCTGCAGCGGATCGTCGTGCGGCGTGCCGACCAGGTCGAGGTACACGTCCTCGAGGCTGGCCTGCCGGACCGACAACGCGGCGAGCTCGACGCCGCGGTCCAGCGCCCAGCCGGTCAGCGTGTGCAGCACACCTGTCGGGTGCGCGGTGGCGATCTGCCAGTCGAGGCCGGTGGCTACCAGCGGGCCGTCGAGCGGGGGAAGGTCCGACGCGGGGTGTTCGGGTGGGAGCCGGAACGACACCGTGGGACTGCCTCCCGCGCCGAGCTCGGACGGCGTCCCGAGGGCGGCGAGCCGGCCGTGGACGAGCACTGCCACGCGGTCGGCGAGGTGCTCGGCCTCGTCCATGTAGTGGGTCGTCAGCAGCACGGTCGTCCCGCCGGCCCGGAGCTCCTCGACCAGATCCCAGGCGCGGCGGCGCGCCGCGGGGTCGAAGCCGGTGGTCGGCTCGTCGAGGAAGAGCAGCTGCGGGTCGCCGGCGAGCCCGAGCGCGAGGTCGAGCCGTCTGCGCTGGCCGCCGGAGAGCGTACGGATCCGCCGGTCGCGCGCGTCCGTGAGCCCGACGCGGTCGATGACGTCGTCCGCGTCGAGGCCGCGCGGGTACATGCGGCTGAAGAGACGCACCGTCTCCGCGACCGTGAACAGCTCGTCGAACCCCGCGTCCTGCAGGACGATCCCGACGCGCTCGCGCATCTCACGTCCACCCGTCGCGGGGTCGAAGCCGAGCACGCGCACCTCCCCGCGGGTGCGCGACCGGTGGCCCTCGAGGATCTCGACGGTCGTCGTCTTGCCGGCGCCGTTGGGACCGAGGAGCGCGACGACCTCTCCGTCGTCCACCGTGAACGACAGGCCGTCGACGGCCACGGTGTCGCCGTACTCCTTGCGCAGGCCGTCGACCGAGATCGCCGCCATGAGACACCTCCGTGTGCCGCGTGCGCGTCACCTCCACGCTCCACCGGACCTGCGGCCGGTACCAGGGACCTTCGACTCGGCCGCCGGCCGGCCGTGTGACTTCTGGCCCTGGTGCTCGACCTCCGCACCACCGCACGGTGGTCCGGCACGGGCGGACGACCCGGCCGGCCCGTTTCGAGGTGGGGAGGACTCATGAAGGCGCTCGTCTACCACGGTCCCGGCAGCATCCGGTGGGAAGAGGTCCCTGACCCCCATGTCATCGACGCGACCGACGCTGTCGTCCGGATCGACACGACCACCATCTGCGGGACGGACCTGCACATCCTCAAGGGAGACGTCCCGGCGGTGACCGAGGGCAGGATCCTCGGGCACGAGGGCGTCGGCACCGTCGTCGAGGTCGGCAGCGCGGTGCGCAACCTCCGCGTCGGCGACCGGGCGATCATCGCGTGCATCAGCTCGTGCGGCGTCTGCACGTACTGCCGCAGCGGCAACCCCTCGCACTGCCTCGCCGAGGAAGGTGCGTCCGGGATCGGCTGGATCCTCGGCCACCTCGTCGACGGCACGCAGGCTGAGCTGGTCCGGATCCCGTTCGCGGACAACTCGCTCTACCCCGTCCCCGGGGACGTCCCGGACGAGTCCGCGGTCCTGCTCTCCGACATCTTCCCTACGGGCTTCGAGATCGGCGTGCAGTACGGCCGGGTCAAGCCCGGCGACACCGTCGCGGTCGTCGGTGCCGGGCCGGTCGGTCTCGCCGTCGTGGCGACCGCGTCGCTCCACGGTGCCGCGCAGGTCGTCGCGATCGACCTCGACCCGCACCGGCTGGAACGTGCGACGAAGCTCGGCGCGACCCACACCGTCCTGTCCGGGACGGAGGGCTGGCTCGAGGAGGTGCTCGCGCTGACGGACGGCTACGGCGTCGACGTCGCCGTCGAGGCCGTGGGAGTGCCCGCGACGTTCCAGATGTGCACGCAGCTGGTCAGGCCCGGGGGATCGGTCGCGAACGTCGGAGTCCACGGCTCCCCGGTGCGGCTCGACCTCCAGGACCTGTGGATCCGGAACATCACGATCACCACTGGTCTGGTGAACACCACGAGCCTCGGCATGCTCCTCAAGCTGGTCGCGCAGCACAAGCTGCCGGTCGAGCAGCTCGTGAGCCACCGGTTCGCGCTCGACGACGTGATGCAGGCGTACGCGACCTTCGGCGACGCCGCCCGCACCCAGGCGCTCAAGGTGGTCCTGAGCCGCTGACGCACGCCGGACCGCGACCGCCGAGCGTCCCCTCGGCTCCTGTCACGTCAGGAGGCGAGGGGACGCGGTGCGCCCGGCGCGGGAGCTGACCGCCGAACGGAGCGCCTGCCCGAGGTCGCCATCGCGCAGGTCGCGCAGGACGTAGCCGTCCGCGTCGGCGAGGCGGACCGTGCGGGTGGCGACCGCGTCGTCGAACGACGTGAGGAGCACCAGGGCGATGTCCGGACGGCGGGCACGGATCCGGCGGCACAGCGCGATCCCGTGGTGGTCGTCGAGCCCGTCGTCCACGACCACGACGTCGGGGCGGGCCCGAGCGACGATCTTGAGCGCTTGTGCGCAGTCGACCGCCTCGTGGAGGTCGGCGCCGTCGCCCGCCGCGTCGAGGGCGCTGCGCAGCCAGGAGCGCACGACGGCCTCGTCGTCCACCACGAGCACTCGCAACCCGGTCATCCCGCGATGGTGGTTGACCCCTGCGGTTCCCGGCAGAGGAGAAGGTCACGCCCGTGCTGTCCGGGCCTATGCTCCGAGGATGGATCCCGCCCACGGTGGCGGCCCTGTCCCGGCGACGGAGCCGCTGACTGACGACCGCCTGCAGGCGTTGATGGACGCGATCGTGTCGATGTCGAGCGAGATGGACATCGCAACCGTCCTGGACCGCCTGGTCGCGGTCGCGTGCCGGCTGACCGATGCTCGCTACGGTGCCCTCGGTGTGCTGGGAGAGCAGGGCGGCCTCGAGCAGTTCGTCACCCGCGGCATCGACCCGAGCACCCGTCGGGCGATCGGTCCTCTGCCGCACGGCCGGGGTGTGCTCGGCCACATCATCACCGAGCCGAGGGCCCTGAGACTCCACGACCTCACCGAGCATCCCGCGGCGGTCGGCTTCCCTCCGCACCACCCACCGATGCGCACCTTTCTGGGTCTCCCGGTGCGGGCCCGCGGCGAGGTCTTCGGGAACCTCTACCTCACCGAGAAGACGGGGGAGTCCGGGGCCTCCGTCGACTTCACGCCCGAGGACGAGCAGGTCGTCGTCGCCCTCGCGGCGGCGGCGGGTGTCGCGATCGACCACGCGCGCACCTACCGGGTCGTGCGCGAGCACGAGCGGTGGCTCGAGGCGGCCGCCACCTGCACGCGGCTCGTGACCGCGACGGCAGGGGAGGACTGGACGAGCGATGTGCTCGCGTGCGTGCGTGAGGCGGCGCAGGCGGATGCAGCCGTCGTTGTTCGGCAGGACGGCGACTCTCCCGAGCACCTCGCCCGCACGGCGCTCCAGGCGGACCGACCGGTCCTGACGGAGTCTCCGGACGGCGCCGGGACCGGGCTCGACTGCCCGGCCTGGACCCTGGTGATCCCCCTGCTGAGCGTCGAGCGACGGATGGGCGCGGTCGTCGTCTCCTGGCGAAGGGAGGTCGGCGGGGTCGAACCGCAGCTCGACCTCGGGATGGTCGCCAGCTTCAGCGAGCAGCTCGCGCTCGCCCTCGACGTGACCGCCGCACAGCACGACCGGGCACGTCTCGCTGTGCTCGAGGAACGCGAGCGCATCGCGCGCGACCTGCACGACATGGTGATCCAGCGGCTGTTCGCCATCGGGCTCACGGTGCAGGGCGCCGCGCAGGACGCGGTGCGTGTCGACGTCGCGCAGCGCCTCGACGGTGCTGTGGACGAGCTCGACGAGACGATCAAGGAGATCCGGTCCTCGATCTTCCGGCTCGGGTCACGTCCGCGTTCGGAGGCGTTCGGGTTCCGGCACCGGATCGACACCGAGGTGGTGCACGCCCGCGAGCTGCTGGGATTTCTCCCCGGGCTGCGCACCGAGGGGGTCACCGCGATCGTGCCGGCGGAGGTCGGTGAGGACGCGGTCGCCGTGGTGCGCGAGGCGTTGGCGAACACGGCGCGCCATGCCCGGGCGCGATCGGCTGTCGTCGAGGTGCAGGTCGGCCCGGAGCTTGTCGTCCGGGTGGCGGACGACGGCGTGGGCCTGCCGACGACCGTCGCCCGCACCAGCGGCCTGGCGAACCTCACCGACCGTGCGCGACGCCACGGCGGCGTCCTGACCCTCGAGCGAGGAGACCGCGGCGGGACCGTCCTCACCTGGTCGGTGCCACTCGCCGGGCATGACGGCGGCGTCACGCTCGGCGAGGACGGACGTCACGCCGCCTCGACCTCGTGAACCACGAGCACCGACGTGGTCGCGGTCCGGACGGCGTCGCTGCTCACCGCCCCCAGCAGCATCCCCTGGAACGCGCCCAGGCCCCGGGAGCCGACCACGAGCAGCGGAGCACCGCGAGACGCCTCCACGAGCGCGTGCACGGGCTCGTCGTCCACGAGGCGCAGCCGGACCCCGAGCCCAGGGTGGGCGTCGCGCAGGCCGTCGGCCACCGTCGTGGCCGCCCGGTGCGCTGCGGCGTCCTCGTCGGCCGTCACCACGGGGTCACGGGTGAGGCCCCCGGTGCCGTAGGGATCGGGGTAGGTCGGACGGGCGTGGACCACGACGAGCTCGACGTCGCGCAGCTCCGCCTCGCGGGCGGCGACACGCGCTGCAGCCACGGACGTCGCCGAGCCGTCGACCCCGACGACCACGGGCGCGTCGTTCGCGAGGGGATGGTCGGGGTCGGAGCGCACGACAGCCACCGGGCACCGCGCGTGCGCGGCCAGGTGTGCACTCACCCGGCCGATGTGCCGGCGGACGGAATGACCCCGTGCGCCGAGGACCAGGAGCTGCGCGTCCTTGCTCAGGGTGCGCAGCTGCGGCACCTCGGCGCCGTGCAGGAGCGCCGTCTCGATCGTGAGCCGGGGGTGCCGTGCGGACTCGCGCTCGCAGCGGTCCTCGAGATACTCCTTCGCCTCGGTGTCGAAGCTGAGGTCCTCGAAGATCGGGTACCAGCTCCACTGCGAGATCTCGCGCGGCTCCTGGAAGGCGCGCGCCAGGGTGACGCGGGCACCGCGGCGCTCCGCCTCGGCGAGCCCCCACTGCAGCGTCTGCTCGCTGTGCGGCGAGCCGTCCAGCGCGATGACGAGCGGGCCGTCGGTACGCATGACTACCTCCAGGAACGCGGTCGGGACGAGCGGACAGGTCCACGATGGTCACGGGCGCGGTGCGGTGTCTCGGGTCTTCCGACCCTGCTGCGACACGGCGCCCTCGGCAGCGGACGACACAGGGGAGGCACGCGTGATCCAGGTCTTCGTGCTCGACGATCACGAGATCGTCCGTCAGGGACTGCTCCGGCTCGTCGACTCCCAGCCGGACATGCAGGTCGTCGGTGAGGCCAAGACCGCGGCCGAGGCCCTCGTGCGCGTGCCGTTGCTCCCCGTCGACGTCGCGGTTCTCGACGTGCGGCTACCCGACGGCAACGGGATCGAGGTGTGCCGCGAGCTGCGCGCGCAGGATCCGGCGCTCGGGTGCCTCATGCTCACCTCGTTCGCGGACGACGAGGCGCTGCTCGCGGCGGTCACGGCAGGTGCAGCCGGATACGTCCTGAAGGAGATCCGCGGCACAGCGATCGTCGACGCCATCCGCTCGGTCGCACAGGGGAGGACCTTGATCGATGCCGCGACCCGACGTCACGCCGTCGAGCGACTCCACGCCGAGCAGCGGCACGACGCCCGGCTCGAGCGCCTCAGCGCTCAGGAACGCGCCACGCTCGAGCTGGTGGGTCACGGACTCACGAACCGGCAGATCGCCCATCAGATGGGGCTCGCGGAGAAGACCGTGAAGAACTACGTCTCGAGCATCCTCGCGAAGATCGAGGTGCAGGGCCGGACGCAGGCGGCGCTGTACATCGTCGAGGAGCACCGGGCGCACCCGGGGGCTCCTGAAGCGTGAGCCACGCCCGCACCAGCTCCAGGCCGGTGCGGGCGTGGCTCCTGCACGCCGCGTCAGGCACCAACCGCGCGACGGCGGTGAGGGTCGGACGCGGCGCGCCCGAGGTCCGTGCCCCATGCGGTCGCCCGCGCCACCTCGCCGTGGCGGAGCGGACCGGTGGTCCCGTCGACCCAGAAGCTCTCCGGGGGAAGGGGCGTCGTCAAGCCCCGGCCCTTGAGCCGCCGGTGCGCCGCGCGGGCCGCAGATCCTGGCAGGTGCGGGTGGGCGACCCGGGTGTCGAAGGCCGCGCCGACGACGTCCGCACCACCCGTGTCGAGCGCTGCGAGCCACTCGCGCACACCGGTCTCCACCTGGGGCGAGTCCTCCTGCGTGCCCGCCTGACGGTGCGCGTCCGCCCGGGTGCTGGGCCGGCTCAGGCTGAACGCGTGGGTCGGCGCACCGACGACGAGCAGGTCCGTCCCGGGACACAGCTGTCTCGGCGCCTCGGCGACGTCGACCACGTCGACATCCGCAACGGCCGACAGGCCACGCGCCACGGCGCGGCCCACCTCACGGGTGTTGCCGAACATCGACTCGACCACCACGAGCGCGTACATGTCCCTACCTCCGGTTCTGCTCCGACGGATCGTGCGACGGTGCGGCGGCGGCACGACGTGCGCCGCGGCCTGGCGGGCTCGTCCGGCACCGCGTCGTCGCTCGGCTGCGGCGCTGGGCGTGGACGTCCCCGACCACGCGGACCTGGACGGGAACGCCGTCGACCGCGTCGGGCACGTCGGGGCGCTCTCGCTCGGAGCGCACGACCACCAGAACGCCCCATCCGTCGTCGCGGCGCGCGAGCCCGACGCCGCACGCTGAGCCTCTTCTCGCCAGCTCGGCGCGCAGACGTCTCTTGACGATCCGTGCAGCTTCGATGTCCGACATGACCAGCACCTCCCAGGACGACGCCCTCGTCCCATGACATCCCGAGCGCGCAACGCGGGGCAGAGTCGAACGTCCTGCTTCCCCGCGTGGCGCACCGTCGCCGTGTGCCCGCAGGCGGCAGGGGTGCTCGACCGATCCGCTCAGGTCCGCGCGTCCCTGTCAGAGCGAGCCGGGGTGCTGATGAGCCCAGTTCGCAGGACCGGGGCCAGCCCGACAGAGGCCTACGACCCGGTCTCGTCGCGCAGGACCTCGGCCCGCGTCACGGTGCGACGGTCGCGGTCCCGACGGACAGCGGCACGATATGAGTAGAGCTGCGCCGCGCCAGCCGCCGGAGACGCCGCCAGACGAGCACGGCGAAGACCGACCAGGGTACGAGTGAGGCGAGCGCGAACGTGGGAGCACGGCGTAGAAGTCCTCTACCGTGACCGGCGGCGGCCAGGCGACGTAGATCCCGATCTGGACGACGATCATCGCGACGCCGGCGAGCGCAGCCCACGCCCCCAGGGTCACGACGCCGCGCCACCTCGCAATGTCGCCCGGGACGTCGGCCATCGCCCAGCGAGCCGGCGCGCCGCTCGGCTCCCAGTCGCGCGCGCCGTCGTCGACCACGGCGCATCACCGCCCGGCTGTCTCGGCAGTCCGCTGAGACGAGCGCGGCTCGGCGCCCCCGACCGTCGTCGCAGGGGTCAGACCCACAGCGGTCAGCCGGCACTGGCGCCGTCCTGAGCTCCAGCTCCCACGGCCTGATGCTGCTGGCGAGCTGGGACGCCACCGACCCGACATCCGCCACGTCCCCGGCGCGGAGTCGCCGGAGCTGCCGGACGCGGAGTGATCGCCGGCGTCAGCCGGGACGTCGCACTCCGACGGAGTCCGCGCCACGACCCTGCATCGTGCGCACGGTCTGGACGTACGGTGAGTCCGTCGCGTCGCCGTAGGCGAAGACGACCTCAGCGAACCCTGCACCCAGCGACGGCTGCAGGTAGAAGACGTTGCCCCGTCTCACGGCGAACGTGTCGCCACCCGTCTCGGTCCACCGTCCGACGACCACGATGTCGCTCGGTTCACCGTAGGAGACGACGCGGTCCGCGACGCCGGTGGTGTTCGATTCGCGGAGGTAGAACGTGCTGCCGCGACGGACGGCGAGCGTGTCGACCCCGTCGCCGTCCCAGTCCCCGACGAGGACCACATCGCCCGGGTCGCCGTACGAGAACACCGACTGCGCGACGCCGCCGTACGCGTTCGTCAGGTAGAACCAGGAGCCGCGCCGGACCATCGGGGTGTCGTAGAAGTCGCCGTCCCAGTCCCCGAAGAGCACGACGTCGTCCGGGTTCCCGTAGCTGAAGTCGTTCACGCCGGGGTGGCTGAAGGTCGCGCCGTGCCGCACCACCAGCTCGTCGCTCCGCTCGCCTCGGAGGATGGCGTGCGGGCCGGTGTAGACGTCGGCGACGTACACCCGGCCCGTACGGTCACCGGCACGTGGCGCGAACGCGGGCCACCCGGTGCCCGTCGCCGGGTCGCGGGTCAGGTAGACGTCGCTGGCGCTACCGACGTCGCCTCCCTTCGCCACAGCGGTGGACGCACCCCCGACCACGCACGCGAGCACGGTCGCGAACGACGCGCCGCAGACGATCCATGTCCGACATCGGTCCTGCATGGCACCCAGCCCCTCTCGGCGAGCCCGTGCCGACTGCTGCGCACCGCGCAGCGCGCACGGTCGTGACGTGTGACCGCGCGGCTGCGCGCCATCGTCCCCACCAGCGTGCGGCTCGACCCCAGCACGTGACAGGGCCGAAGTGCCTCGAGCGAGGGAGGAGCCGGCACGACCGACGTCTGGCGCGGAAGAGGACGGTGCGACGTTCAGGACGCCAACCTCGTCTTCGACCCTGGGACTGCGGGGACCCAGGCGTGAATGCCGCTGGGCGTCCTCATCAGTCGGGGACGGGCATGCCGTGCTGCTCGAGGGTGAGGGAGCTGGGGTCGATCGAGCCGCTGATGCCGGTGTCGAGAGCGTCGACGGAGGCGACCTCGGTGCTGGTCAGCGTGAAGTCGAGGATGTCGACGTTCTCGGCGATGCGTTCCTGCTGCGGCGGGCGCTGCTCCTGGGCAGCCCCCCCGGACCTGCGAGTCGTCCTGCGCGCCGGCTCGCCCGACGACCAGCGACTCGTCGACGCGATCGCGGCCCGCGGCCTGAGCGCGGACGTCGTCGAGCTGGACGAGCACGACGCCGAACATCTCAGCCACAGCCTGGGAGACCATCGCGCCGTCCCGCCGAAGGTCGTCCTGAACAACGGTGAGGTGCTGCACGCCCCGAGCAACGCCGAGCTCGACGCAGCCCTCCTCAGAGCAGACCCGCGTCGTTGACCACCGGCGGTTCTGGTCGAACGACTGGCGACGATGGCTGGAGTCGGTGATCGTCCGTACGACAGCACCTGGCGCTGGGTGTGCCGTTGCTGGCGCTCATGACGGCGATCGCCGATCACGCGGCGTTCAACCTGCAGGGTCAGGGAGCGCACAACCTCGGTGCGAACGGGACGCCGCTGTGGCTGGATCCCACCACGTCGCTCGTGCCGTGGTGGGTGCGGGTGCAGTGGTCCTGGCTGGGCAGCAGTTCCGCGGATGCTCCGCAAGCACAACCCGAACCGCGCCGATCTGGTCGTGGCGCCGACGGACGGAAACGCCGCCAAGCTGCCCGCCGGGACCAGTGGGTGCGCCGCTCGAGGGGACATGGTGCTCGTCGTCCTCACGCAGGACAGCCCGATTCCTGACGGGCTGGTCGAGTACCCTCGCGGCGCCGGAGACTCCTAGATCCGTGAGCTTGCGCCGTACGTATCGCGGGGAGTGAGGTCGTGAGGGACGAGGTGCTCTACACCACGCGCTACAACCTCGCGACGCGCCGACCTGCTCGCGACCACGCGTGGGTACCGCCGCACGAGGCGGAACGGCTGGTGCGGGCCGGCGAGGGTATCGAGGTGGTCGACGCGTCCCGACGCGACACCGACGGTGCAGTGAAGCCGCTGTGGCTCGTCGGCCTCGCTGCGTCGGGCGCGATCCGGGTGCAGCTGCTCAGCCCGTCCGGATCGGTCGTGCGGGTCTCGGACTACGAGGTCGTCGACGGCCGTCTGTGGCGTTCGTCCTCGAGCGACTACGACTACGCCGACGACTCCGGGCGCCACCGGCTCGCCGAGGCGCAGCTCACCGTGCGGACCACCCGCGCGCCAGACGGAACCGGCACGCTGTCGATCAACGATGGTGCGTCTGCTCCGACGCACGTCACGAGCTTCGCCGACATCCCCACGGAAGGCGGATGGCTCGACATCCCGGCCTTCGGCGACTGGGGACCGGTCGTGAACGCGACCCGGGGTGCGACGCCCGGCGTGCCTTCCTGAGCCGCCGACCGCACCGCGCCAGAGATCTCACTCGTCGACCATCGAACGCTCGTGCGCACTCTTGCCCGTGAGGTCGAGGATGAAGCCATGAGCACTGACCCGTCGTTCCACGACGTGCCTTTCGACGAGCTGGAGCCCGAGCGGCTCGTCCCGACACTGCTCGGGCTCGGGCTCGCGCTGCAGCCCCAGCTCGACGCGCGCGATGACGTGCGGGGGACAGGTCTGCAGGCTCCGGCGGAGTAAGCGCTTCGAGCCGTTTCGTCGTGAGGATTGCGGCCACGCCGGGGAGCGAGCACCTCGACGACGAGCGCGGCCACCCGTACTGCTCTTGTCGAGGTCGGCTCGGGCCGGATCGTTCAGACTGAGGCGGACGGTGCGCCCGTCGCACGCCTCGTGCGTCGGACTTCTGCCCTGCACGACGTCGAGCAGGAGCCGGCGCCCGGCCGCATGCACGGGACCGTCGGCGGGCGCGCACCTGGAGGGTGGCGACGCCGCTGAGGACCGCCGACGGCGCAGGGCGCCGCCCGATCCGGCCTTCCGGTGGCCAGGAGCACACGCCGGGCGAACGACGTGTGCAGGGTTTCCGTCCCGCGCCGACCCTGCGCGTCAGGCGAGGGAGAGGAAGAGCTTCTCGAGCTTGGCGACGTCGAGGGTGGCCTGCTCGGTCTCGGTGCCGGGGGTCATGCACTGCTTCATGCCGGAGGCGATGATCGCGAAGCCGGCGCGGTCGAGGGCGCGGGAGACGGCGGAGAGCTGGGTGACGACGTCCTCGCAGTCGCGTCCTTCGTCGAGCATGCGGATGACGCCGGCGAGCTGGCCCTGGGCGCGCTTGAGGCGGTTGGTGACCTTGCTCATCTCGTTGGGGTCGAGCTCCATGGCCGTGCTCCTTGTCTCGGGGGTGGCGTGACGATACCCCGGTGGGTACCGGGAGGTGTCAGCGGGGGCAGGTGCAGCGGGCCGTGGGCGGGACGGTGGCCATGACGTCGCGGACGTGCATGCCGCAGCCGTCCCAGGTGGTCTTGCCGCAGGCGGGGCACGAAGCGGGGTAGCACATGGGGTCTCCTCGGTCGGGTCAGGCGGTCGGGCTGGGGTCGGTGGCGCGGGGTGGTCAGCGGCGGGTGGTGCCGCCGGCGGCGCGCCAGGCGGCGATGCCCCCCGACAGGCTGGTGGCGTCGACGCCGGCGCTGCGCAGCGCGGCGGCGCCGGTACGCGAGCGCAGCCCTGAGGCGCACATGACCACGACGCGGGCGCCCGCGGGCAGGCGGCCGGGTGCGGTCGCGATGTCGGCCAGCGGGACGTGGAGGGCGCGCGGCGCGTGGCCGGTGCGCCACTCGCCGGTCTCGCGGACGTCGAGGACGAGGGCGCCGTCGGCGACGAGGTCGAGGGCGGTGCGGGCGTCGACGGTGCGGGGCAGGCCGGTCGGGCGGCGGGCGGTCAGGCGGTCGCGCAGGGCGGCCAGGGGTGAGCGCACGAGTGGGTCCTCGTTCCTTCGGGGGAGCTCGGTCGGCGCCGGGCGGCAACCCGGCGCGGGGTCAGGGGGTCAGGCGGCGAGGTCGGGGTGGACGGCCTGGAGGGTGAGCCAGCCGCCGGAGAGGTTCCGGGCGTCGACGCCCGCGCCGCGCAGCATGCGGGTGGCGAGGTAGGAGCGGACCCCGCTCGCGCAGTGCACGCTGACCGGGCGGCCGGCGGCGGCGTCGCGGACCTCGTCGAGGCGGGCGCGCAGCTCGGTGTGCGGGACGTGCAGCGACCCGGGCAGGTGCGCGGCGGCGCGTTCCTTCGCGGAGCGGACGTCGAGCACGAGGGTCGAGGCGCGGACGGCGTCGAGGTCGGTGGCCTGCCACTGGGGCATGGTCCCGTCCAGGACGTTCTGGGCGACGAAGCCGAGCATGTTGACCGGGTCCTTCGCCGAGCCGTAGGGCGGGGCGTACGCGAGCTCGAGCTCGGCGAGGTCGTCGGCGGTCATCCCGGCGCGCAGGGCCGTGGCCAGGACGTCGATGCGCTTGTCGACCCCGTCGCGCCCGACCGCCTGGGCACCGAGGAGCCGCCCGTCGGGGGCGAACGAGGCGACGAGGTGCACGGCCTGGGCGCCGGGGAAGTACCCGGCGTGGTGGTTGGGGTGCAGGTGCACGGTCTCGTGCGCGATCCCCGCCGTGGTGAGTGTGGCCTGGCTCGCGCCGGTCACCGCGGCGGTCAGGTCGAAGACCCGGACGATCGCGGTGCCGAGGACCGGGGCCTGCGGGGTGGTGCGTCGGCCGAGCATCGAGTCGGCGGCGCGCCGGCCCTGCTTGTTGGCAGGCCCCGCGAGCGGCACGGGTCCCGTGGTGCCGGTGACGGCGTGGCGGACCTCGATCGCGTCGCCTACGGCCCAGATGTGCGGGTCGGAGGTGCGGTGGTCGGCGTCGACGCGGATCGCCCCGCGCGGGGCGAGCTCGAGGCCGGTGTCGCGGGCCAGGTCGCTCGCCGGGCGGACGCCGACGTTGACGACCACGAGGTCCGCGCCGAGCACGGTCCCGTCCGAGAGCAGCACCGCGACGCGCTCGCCCGAGGGCCCGGCGTCGTCGACCGCGACCGCGGACATGCCCAGGTGCAGCCCGACGCCGTGCGCGCGCAGCTCGTCGGCCAGGAGCGGCGCGAGCTCGGCGTCGAGCGGGGGCAGGACGTGGTCGGCGAGCTCGACGAGGTCGACGTCCAGGCCGCGCGCGACCAGCGCCTCCACGGCCTCGAGCCCGATGAAGCCGGCGCCGACCACGACCGCACGCGGCCGGCGAGCGTCGCCGGCGGCTGCGAGGGCGGTGTCGACGCGGGCGCGCAGGGCGTCGACGTCCGGGACGGTCCGCAGCGCGTGCACGGCCGGGTGGTCGAGCCCGTCGATCGGCGGGCGCACCGCGACGGCGCCCGGGGCGAGCAGCAGCGCGTCGTACGGCTCCTGGTACTCACCGGTGGCGGTGCTGACGGCGACGGTCCGGGCAGCCCGGTCGATCGAGACGACGCGGTGGCCCGTGCGGACGTCGAGGTTCAGCGCCGCACGCAAGCTCGCCGGGGTGTGGAGCAGGAGGTCCTCGCGCTCGGCGATCTCCCCGGACAGGTGGTACGGCAGCCCGCAGTTCGCGAACGACACGTACTCCGACTGCTCGAGCACCACGATCCGGGCGTGCTCGTCGAGCCGGCGGGCCCGCGCCGCGGCGCTCATCCCGCCGGCGACACCTCCGACGATCACCAGGCGACGCGGAGCGGCGAGCGGTGCAGCGCGGGTCTCGGTCGTGTTCATCGGCATGCTTCCAACATACCCCCAGGGGTATCCAAGTTCAAAAGGCGCGGATCGTTGAGCGGTCCAGGTCCCGCCCCTCGGTCGGCAGGGCGCGAGGCGCATGTACTCAAGCGTGTGTCTGGTACATCCGTGGGTCGGCGCGACGGGTCGCGACGCCTGACGCGTCTGCATGGTGGCGGCTAGCGTCGTTCCGGTGACCATCACCCCGCCCCGCCCGCCAGGCCTGCCCACTCTCGCGGTCGGCGCGTCGACCTTCGTGCTCCTGCTGCTCGTCGGCGGGTGTGCCGACGGGGGCCTCGGGCGACGAGCGGCCGAGGACGCCCAGCGCAAGGCCCTGCTGGTGACCACCCGGGTCGACAACACCGTCGCGGAGGAGCCGGGGTCGAGCAGCCCCGCGCTCGCCGAGGCGGTGGCGGCCGCCGCGACGTCGATCGGCGCCTTCGTCACGACGAGCGTCGTGACCTCCTCCGGCGTGGAGCTCGGACTCGAGATCGACGGGAACACGACCAGCGGCGGCGGGCTGTTCGTGAGCTCGGCAAGCCGTCGGCTCTGCCTCGTGCTCACCGTGGATCCCCGTGAGGACCCGCCCTCGCGGCTCGAGGACGTGGAGTGCACGGACCTGCCGCCGGGCTACGAGGAGATCGACCTCGACGACCGTGCGATGGACGACGACCCGGTGGCTGACAGCGTGGGCAGTCGCCGAGCTTCCTGAGATGGTCCTGACGGAGCGCCCGACACCGCCACGGGCCCCTGTCTCGTGCATGCCGACCCGGACCTTCGGCTAGGTGCATGCGCTCAGCGAGCGCGCTGTGAGGGTTCGCGGTGCACCTAGCGCACGACCATGCCGCTGCGCGGCCCTCGGCACCAGCAGTCGTCACGGGGTCGCTACCACCGCGCCGGTGAAGCCGTCAGCCACGAGTCGCTCGAGGACCATCTCGGCGAAGAGGTCGCCCGACGGCCCTCCCCAGACGTTCTGGGAAGAGGGCACGTGCACACGCTGCGCCACTCAGCAGCAACGGCCTGGCTCGAGGCCGGCGTGAACATCAACGCCGTCAGCACGCTGCTCGGGCACGCCGACATCCGGATCGCGGCCGACGTCGACGGTCACGTCTCGGACGCCGTCGCGCGGGCCGCGATGGCGACCCTCTCGGGGATCCTGCACGCGTGACGAGGATCACTCGGCCACTCGGCGTCGGACTGGTGTTCCGCCGCTGTCCGTCGCCGTTCGGCACGTCTCGTGGGCGTCCATCGAAACGGCGTCGGGGTACGCGTTGGGGTATGGGAGTCGGCAGAGACCACGAAGGCCGTCCCGGATGTCTCCGGAACGGCCTGTGACCTGCGGTGATGCTGGTGGGCGATACTGGGATCGAACCAGTGACCTCTTCCGTGTCAGGGAAGCGCGCTACCGCTGCGCCAATCGCCCAAGGCTGTGCTGCGAGGTGGAGATGGGATTCGAACCCACGTATACGGCTTTGCAGGCCGCTGCCTCGCCTCTCGGCCACTCCACCCTGAGACCGCAGTCCTCAGCGACCCTCGCGGGTCGATCAGGAGTGTCTGCCTCCGAGCGGACGACGGGATTCGAACCCGCGACCCTCACCTTGGCAAGGTGATGCTCTACCACTGAGCCACGTCCGCGCGACACTTCCTCCGGCTCTCACCGGCGTTCCGTGTGCGTGCTGAACATTAGCCGACGTTTTCGGCAAGAGTCCAACCGGCTCCCCGTCCGCGCGTCGGCGGAGGGCTCGGTAGCGTGTCGACCGTGCAGGTCAGAGCCCCGATCGGACCACCCGACGTCACCCCCCGGGGGGCCGGCGAGGCGTGGTTCTCGGGGGTGCGCGCGCGGGGGGTGGTCGAGTGCGTCGACGTCGTCGCCGATCCCGGGCAGCTGGCCGAGCCGGGGTTCTGGGTCGTCGTGGGGGAGTTCGAGGGGCGCGTCCGGGCGTGGCGGTTCGCGGAGGTCGAGCGGGGCGACAGCACGCGCGAGGACCCGGGTGCGACGGGCGCCCCGGCGACGGCGACGGCGGCGGCGTGGCGCGGTCCGGCGGCGTCGGACTGGACCACCTCGCTCGACCGGAGCGGCTACGAGGCCGCGGTGCGCGCCGTGCAGGACGAGATCCGGGCGGGGGAGGTGTACCAGGCCAACCTCTGCCGGGTCCTGCGCGCGCCGCTGGGCGCACCGGGGGAGGCCGAGCCTGACGCGCGGGCGCTCGCGGCGGTGCTCGCACAGGGGAATCCGGCGCCCTTCGCGGGCGGGGTCCACGTGCCGGGCGGAGCCGGGGTCGACCCGGTGTGGGTCGTGTCGGCGTCGCCGGAGCTCTTCCTGCGCGTCGAGGACGGCGTCGTGACGTCGAGCCCGATCAAGGGCACCGCGACGACGGCGGAGGGCCTGTCCGCGAAGGACGAGGCCGAGAACGTCATGATCACGGACCTCGTCCGCAACGACCTGCAGCGGGTGAGCGTCCCGGGCACGGTCGAGGTCACGGCGCTCCTCGCGCTCGAGCGCCACCCCGGCCTCGTGCACCTCGTCTCGACCGTCCAGGGGCGCCTCGCGCCGGACCTGCGCGACTCGCCCGGGCTCTGGGCGGAGCTGCTGGGGGCGACGTTCCCCCCGGGCTCGGTGTCGGGTGCCCCGAAGAGCTCGGCGCTCCGGATCATCAGCCGCCTCGAACCCGTCCCTCGCGGGCCGTACTGCGGCGCGGTCGGCTGGGTCGACGTCGGGCGCGACGGGTCCGTGCGCGCCGAGCTCGCGGTCGGCATCCGGAGCTTCTGGTGGGAACCGCCGTCGGGGGACGCCCCGCCACCGGACGCGCCGGGTCGCCCCGGCGCAAAGGGCACGCTGCGGTTCGGCACCGGCGCGGGGATCACCTGGGGCAGCGACGCCCGTGCGGAGTGGCGCGAGACCGAGCTCAAGGCCGCACGCCTCGTCGCGCTCGCCTCCCGCGGTGGGCCTCCGGTGGGAGACTGGGCGCCATGAGCACCCTCCTGTGGTCACGAGGCCGCCTGCACGCCCCCGACGAGCCGCTCGCGACGGGCGTCGACCACGGGCTGACCGTGGGCGACGGCGCCTTCGAGACGTGCGCGGTGTACGACGGGCAGGCGTTCGCCCTGACGCGGCACCTGCGCCGGCTCGCGCGGTCCGCCCACGGCCTCGGCCTCGAGACCCCGGACGAGGACGAGATCCGTGCGGGGGTCAAGGCGGTGCTCGAGGCCGCGACGCCCGACGTCGGCCGGCTGCGCATCACGCTCACGGCGGGCCCGGGTCCGCTCGGGTCGCACCGCAACGAGCCGGGGGAGTCCCGGCAGACCGTGATCGTGCTCGCCGGGCCGGCGCCGAGGATGACCGTCTCGCGCGCCGTGCGCGTCCCCTGGGTCCGCAACGAGCGCTCGGCCGTGGCGGGCCTGAAGACGATCTCGTACGCCGAGAACGTCGTCGCGCTCGCCCGCGCGCACCACCACGGCGCGGACGAGGCGATCCTCGCGAACACCGTGGGCGAGCTGTGCGAGGGCACGGGTTCCAACGTCCTCGTCGAGCGCGGCGGCGAGCTCGTGACCCCGCCGCTGTCGAGCGGCTGCCTCGCGGGCATCACGCGCGAGCTCCTGCTCGAGTGGTCGGCGGAGGCGGGTCTGCCGGTGCGCGAGGGCGCGCCGGGCGAACTGCCCTTCGAGGTCCTCGACGACGTCCTGGCCGGCGAGGCGCACCTCGCGCTGAGCGGCTCCATCCGCAACGTCGTCCCCGTCGTCTCGCTCGACGAGGTCGACGTCGCCCCCGGCGAGCTCACCCGCGCGGCGCAGGAGCTCTTCCAGGCCCGGCTCGCGGACGACCTCGACCCCTGAGCGGCGCGCCGAGCGCGCTCGGCGCGCGCTCTCGCGCACGACGATGCTGCGCCAGCACGGCCGACCCGTGAGCAAGGCCGGCCACGCATGGCTCCCCAACGACGCAGGAGGCCGGCCCCCGAGGGGACCGGCCTCCTGCGTCGTTGCGTGCTGTGCGGCTCAGGCGGTGAGCAGCGCCGCGATCAGAGCCGAGATCTCGGTCTCCATCCGGTCGCTCTCGGAGCCGATCGGGACGAGGTCCTCGGTCGTCGCCAGGAACCGCTCGAGCGGCTCGGCGGGCGCCGCGAGGAGCGCGCTGCCCTCGACGCCGCTGAGCGAGATGAGGAGGAAGTCGGGGTCCTCGTCACGCCAGACCTGGACGTCGCCGTTGCCGGCCGGGGCGTCCGAGGCGGCCAGCAGGCCGTGGACGAGGAGCTCGCGACCGAGCAGCCAGGTCGACATCGTGTGCTGGCCCGTGAAGACGGTGCGCACGGTGTACGGGTCCGAGACGCGGAAGGAGAACTCGGCGTTGACCGGGATGACGCTGGCGTCAGAGCTGATCAGCTGCATGGTGACAGCCTCGACGACGTCGTACGACGGTTGCGTCATCGGCGTCCTCCTGATTCGCGCGGTGGTGGGGTGTCCATCATGGCAGCCGGAACGCCTTCCCGGCGGGAAATCGGCGTGGAGTTCACCCGGTAGGCCCCGTCATACGCGTCACGTCCCCCGTCACAGGGTCCCGCGTCCACCCGCACGTGGCGCCCGGTCGACCGATCGGGTCCGCCGACCCACAAGCCGGGTCGAGAGCCCGGTTCGGAATATCGCCGCGCGTTGGGTAGCATCCTACTTCGACGTCACCGACGGTGCGCGGTCGGGCCGGAGTGCATCCAGGCCCAGCCGTCACCGCAGGACGACGGGCGATTGGCTCAGTGGTAGAGCGCCTCGTTCACACCGAGGAGGTCACTGGTTCGAACCCAGTATCGCCCACCAGCACAGCCCCGGTCCGCCTCGCGCACCGGGGCTGTCGTGCGTCCGGGGCGCACGCGGCGTCGGTAGCATCGACGTGCGCCCGCACCGCCTGAGTGCGGGCCCGACGCAAGGAGATCCCTCTCGTGCCCGAGCTCATGACCCTCACCGTCGACGGCGTCGCGACCACGGTGGAGCCAGGGACGACGGGCACGGACCTGTACGGCTCGCGCCGCGAGGTCGTCGTCGTCCGCGTCGACGGCGAGCTGCGCGACCTGCACCTGCCGCTGAGCGACGGCGCGGTCGTCGAGGCCGTCACGATCGACTCGCCCGACGGGCTCGCGGTCCTGCGCCACTCGGCGGCGCACGTGCTCGCGCAGGCGGTCCAGGAGGTCAACCCGAAGGCGAAGCTCGGCATCGGGCCGCCGATCACCGACGGCTTCTACTACGACTTCGACGTCGAGACCCCGTTCACGCCCGAGGACCTCAAGGCGCTCGAGAAGGTGATGGGCCGCATCATCAAGGAGGGCCAGACCTTCCGGCGGTGGGACGTCACGGAGGACGAGGCGCGCACCGAGCTGGCCGACGAGCCGTACAAGCTCGAGCTCATCGGCCTCAAGGGCACCCCGGGCGGCGAGGACGACGGCGCGTCCGTCGAGGTCGGCCTCGGCGGGCTGTCGATCTACCAGAACGTGCGCGGCGCCGGGCGCGAGTCCGAGCAGGTCGTCTGGCAGGACCTGTGCCGCGGGCCGCACCTGCCGAGCACCCGCCTCATCGCGAACGGCTTCCAGCTGACCCGCTCGGCGGCGGCGTACTGGCGCGGCTCCGAGAAGAACCCGCAGCTGCAGCGCGTGTACGGGACGGCGTGGCCCACCAAGGACGAGCTCAAGGCGTACCTCGAGCGGCTCGCGGAGGCGGAGCGGCGCGACCACCGCCGCCTCGGCGCCGAGCTCGACCTGTTCTCCTTCCCCGACGAGCTCGGCTCGGGCCTGCCGGTGTTCCACCCCAAGGGCGGCATCATCCGCATGGAGATGGAGGACTACTCGCGCCGGCGGCACGTCGCGGCGGGGTACTCGTTCGTCAACACCCCGCACATCACCAAGGGCCACCTGTACGAGATCTCGGGTCACCTCGACTGGTACCGCGACGGCATGTTCCCTCCGATGCACGTCGACGCGGAGCTGAACGAGGACGGGACGGTCCGCAAGCCCGGCCAGGACTACTACCTCAAGCCGATGAACTGCCCGATGCACAACCTCGTCTTCGCCTCGCGCGGGCGCTCGTACCGCGAGCTGCCGCTGCGGCTGTTCGAGTTCGGCTCGGTGTACCGCTACGAGAAGTCGGGCGTGATCCACGGGCTGACCCGGGTCCGCGGGATGACGCAGGACGACGCGCACATCTACTGCACCCGCGACCAGATGCGCGACGAGCTCACCAGCACCCTGCAGTTCGTGCTCGACCTGCTCAAGGACTACGGGCTCGACGACTTCTACCTCGAGCTCTCGACGCGCAACCCCGAGAAGTCGGTCGGGTCGGACGAGATCTGGGACGAGGCGACCCGCACGCTCGAGGAGGTCGCGACGGCGTCGGGCCTGGAGCTCGTCCCCGACCCGGGCGGCGCAGCGTTCTACGGCCCGAAGATCTCGGTGCAGGCCCGCGACGCGATCGGGCGCACGTGGCAGATGTCGACGATCCAGCTCGACTTCAACCTGCCCGAGCGCTTCGAGCTCGAGTACACCGCGAGCGACGGCAGCCGGCAGCGGCCCGTGATGATCCACCGCGCGCTGTTCGGGTCGATCGAGCGGTTCTTCGGCGTCCTCACCGAGCACTACGCGGGCGCGTTCCCGGCGTGGCTCGCGCCCGTGCAGGTCGTCGCGGTGCCCGTCGCCGAGCCGTTCAACGACTACCTCGCGGACGTCGTCGCGCAGCTCCGGGCCCAGGGGATCCGTGCGGAGCTCGACACGAGCGACGACCGCTTCGGCAAGAAGATCCGCTCGGCGAGCACGCAGAAGATCCCGTTCGTGCTCATCGCGGGCGGCGACGACGTCGACGCGGGCGCGGTGTCGTTCCGGTACCGCGACGGCCGCCAGGACAACGCCGTGCCCGTCGCCGAGGCGGTCGAGCGCATCGTCTCGGCGGTGCGGGACCGGGTGCAGGTCTGACGCACGTGGGCGCGGAGCAGAAGGACGGGCACGGCGACGAGGTCGAGGTCGAGCGCGCGGGCGACCACGCGGGCGTGCCCGACCGCCTCGAGCGCCTGTGGACGCCGCACCGCATGGCGTACATCGGCGGCCAGGACAAGCCGACGGACTCCGCGGCCGGCCCCGGCTGCCCGTTCTGCCGCATCCCGGGGCTCGGCGACGAGGAGGGCCTCGTCGTCGCGCGCGGCGAGGTCGCCTTCGTGGTGCTCAACCTGTACCCGTACAACTCCGGCCACCTGCTCGTGTGCCCGTACCGGCACGTCGCGGACTACACGGACCTCACGACCGAGGAGGTCACCGAGGTGGCCGCGCTGACCCGGACCGCGATGCGCGTGCTGCGTGACGTGTCCGCGCCGCACGGGTTCAACCTCGGCATGAACCAGGGCGAGGTCGCGGGTGCGGGCATCGCCGCGCACCTGCACCAGCACGTCGTCCCGCGGTGGGGCGGGGACTCGAACTTCCTGCCGATCGTCGGGCGCACGCGCGCCCTGCCCGAGCTCCTCGGCGACACCCGCGACCGGCTCGCCGCGGCGTGGCCGGCCGCCCAGAAGGGATGACTGACCCGTGCTGAACCGGTTGCGCAGCGGGATGACGCGTGCCCTGACCCCGTTGGCCGCGGCACTGCTGCGCCTCGGGGTCTCGCCCGACGCGGTGACCGTCACGGGCACGCTCGCCGTCGTGGTCGCGGCGCTCTGCCTCTTCCCCGCGGGGCACCTCCTCGCGGGGGCGCTCGTCGTGGCGTTCTTCGCGCTCACGGACTCCCTCGACGGCGTCATGGCGCGCCAGGCCGGGCGCTCGAGCAGCTGGGGGGCGTTCCTCGACTCGACGCTCGACCGCTTCGGGGACGCCGCGATCTTCGGCGGGCTCGTGCTGTGGTTCTACGGCGGCGGCGACCACGAGGCCACCGCGGTGCTCGCGCTCGCGTGCCTCGTGCTCGGCTCGGTCGTCCCGTACGCCCGGGCGCGCGCCGAGGGGCTCGGCATGACCGCGGCCGTGGGCATCGCCGAGCGCGCGGACCGGCTCTTCGCGGTGCTCGCCGCGGCCGCCCTCGTCGGCGCGGGCGCCCCGCGGGTCGTGCTCACGGTCGTCCTCGCGCTGCTCGCGGTCGCCTCCGCGGTGACCGTCGTGCAGCGCATGGCCACGGTCCGGCGCCAGTCGCTCGGGGCGTCGTCGTGAGGCGCCCCGACCCCGCACGGCTCGTCGTGCTCGGCTGGCGCGTGGCCGGCCGGGTCCCCGGGCCCGTGCTGCGCGGTGCGTGCACGCTCGCGGCGGACCTCACGTGGCTCCGGCGCACGGGCGGCGTGCGCCGGCTCGAGGCGAACCTGGCGCGTGTCCGTCCCGGGGCGACGCCACGCGAGCTGCGCCGGCTGAGCCGCGCCGGCATGCGCTCCTACATGCGGTACTACGGCGAGGCGTTCGCGCTGCAGTCCCTCCCGCCGGCCGAGGTCGCGGGGCGCGTGCGCGCGACCGGGCTCGAGTGGCTGCGGCCCCGGCTCGACGCGGGGGAGGCGGTGGTCCTCGCACTGACCCACATGGGGAACTGGGACCTCGCGGGCGCGTGGGCGACCGTGCACCTCGCGCCGGTCACGACCGTCGCCGAGCGGCTGCGCCCCGAGGAGCTGTTCCAGCAGTTCCTCGCGTTCCGTGAAGGTCTCGGGATGACGATCATCCCGCTGTCCGGAGGGGAGGGCGGGGACGTCTTCCGCCAGCTCGTCGCGGCCGTGCGCACCGGACCGCGCCTCGTCCCGCTCCTCGCCGACCGGGACCTCACGGCGCGCGGGGTCGAGGTCGACCTGTTCGGTCACCGGGCCCGCGTCGCGGCCGGGCCCGCGGCGCTCGCCGTGTCCGCCGGGGCGACGCTCGCGCCGACGACCATCCACTACGAGCGGCTGACCGGCGAGCGCCGCCGCGCCGCGGGGTCGCCCTGGGGGATCGTCATCCAGTTCCTGCCGCCCGTGACCCTCCCCGAGGGGGTCGCCCGGCCCGACCGCGTCCGGGTGCTCACGCAGGCCTGGGTCGACGCGTTCGCGGCGGTCGTCGCGGAGCACCCCGAGGACTGGCACATGCTGCAGAAGGTCTTCGTCGAGGACCTCGACGCCGCCCGCTACGCCGCGACGGTCGCGGCCCCCGCCCCGGCGGAGACGCCGTGACCGCCGACATGACCGGCACCCACCGGCCGCTGCGCGTCGGGATCGTCTGCCCGTACTCGTTCGACGTGCCCGGCGGGGTGCAGTTCCACGTCCGCGACCTCGCCGAGGCGCTCATCGAGCGCGGTCACACCGTCTCCGTGCTCGCACCCGCGGACGACGACACCCCGATCCCCCCGTACATGACCTCCGCGGGCCGCGCCGTCCCGGTCCGCTACAACGGCGCCGTCGCGCGCATGACGTTCGGGCCCGTGACCGCCGCGCGGGTGCGCCGCTGGCTCGCAGCGGGGGAGTTCGACGTCCTGCACCTGCACGAGCCCGTGACCCCGAGCCTCGGGATGCTCGCCCTGTGGATCGCCGACGGCCCGATCGTCGCGACGTTCCACACCGCGCTGCTGCGCTCGCGCCCGCTCCAGATGGCCTACCCGCTCGTGCGGCAGTCCCTCGAGAAGATCTCCGCGCGCGTCGCCGTCTCCGAGGACGCCCGCCGCACGCTCGTCGAGCACATGGGCGGCGACGCGGTCGTCATCCCCAACGGCGTCTACGTCGACGCGTTCACCGGCGCCGCCACCGACGCCCGGTGGACCGGCACGCCGGACGCGCCGACGATCGCCTTCCTCGGCCGGCTCGACGAGCCCCGCAAGGGCCTGCAGGTCCTGCTCGGCGCCGTCCCCGAGGTCCTGCGCACCCACCCCGGCGCGCGGTTCCTCGTCGCCGGGCGCGGGGACACCGGGCCCGAGGAGGTCCGCGAGCTGCTCGGCGACGACGCGCGCGCCGTCGAGTTCCTCGGCGGCATCACCGACGACGAGAAGGCGAGCCTGCTCGCGTCCGTCGACGTGTACTGCGCACCCCAGATCGGCGGCGAGAGCTTCGGGATCGTGCTCGTCGAGGCCATGAGCGCCGGGACCCCCGTCGTCGCGAGCGACCTCGGCGCGTTCCGCCGGGTGCTCGAGGAGGGCGACGCGGGCGTGCTGTTCCGCACCGGCGACCCCGCCGACCTCGCGCGCACCCTCGTCCGGGTGCTCGGTGACGAGCACCTGCGCGCCACGCTGGTCGAGCGCGCGTCCGCCGCCGTGCGGCGCTACGACTGGTCCTCGGTGACGCACGAGGTCCTCACGGTCTACGAGATGGTCGTCGAGGCCGCCGACGCGCCCGTCCGGGAGGACCCGTCCTCGTGGCGCGGCGCCCGGCTGCGTGACCTGCGCCGCGTGCGAGGAGATGCCCGATGACCTGGTCCGAGACCGCGGTGATCGTCGCCGCCGTCCTGCTGCTCGTGGGGTGGCGCGTGTGGGTCGCCGCGACCCGCCTCGACCGCCTGCACCGCAAGGTCGCCGCGTCGCGCGCCGTCGTCGAGGCGCAGCTCGTCCGGCGCGCGTCCGCCGCGGTCGGCCTGTCGTCGTCCGGCCTGATGGACCCCGTCAGCTCGCTGCTCGTCGGCGAGGCCGCGTGGGCCGCGCTCGCCGTGGGCGGTCCGGAGGTCGACGGGCTGCGCGCGCTGCCCGCGGACGTGCGCGCGCTCGCGGACGTCCCGGACGTGCTCACGCGCGCGGCCGTGCAGGACCGCGGCCTCGTCGAGAGCGAGCTGTCGCAGACCCTGCGCGCCGCGCTCGACGACCCCGAGGAGGTCGCCGCGATGCGCGAGGAGCCCGACGGCGCCGAGCTCGTCGAGGCGCTCGCGGCGTCCTGGTACCGCGCGCAGCTCGCCCGGCGGTTCCACAACGAGGCCGTCGCGCAGGCCCAGCGGGTGCGGCGGTCGTGGGTCGCCCGCACGCTGCGCCTCGCGGGGCGCGCCCCGATGCCCCGCACGCTCGAGCTCGACGACGCGTGGCCGGCCGCGCTCGGCCGCCCCGGCGAGCCGGCGCCGGCTACCGCCCTGCGGGACCGCCCGTCGGACGCATGAGGGCGACGGTCTAGACTGGGACCACGGAGCGCGCGCGAGTCTGCGCCCTCTGCACACCCCCTCCACCGCGACCTGTGAGGCACAGCGTGACCAGCGAGAGCACCCCCAGCACCCCGTCGCACACCCCGGCCGCGGGCGCGGTCGGCACGGCCCGCGTCAAGCGCGGCATGGCCGAGATGCTCAAGGGCGGCGTGATCATGGACGTCGTCACGGCCGAGCAGGCGAAGATCGCCGAGGACGCCGGTGCGGTCGCCGTCATGGCCCTCGAGCGGGTCCCCGCCGACATCCGCGCGCAGGGCGGCGTCGCCCGCATGAGCGACCCGGACCTGATCGACGCGATCATCAGCACCGTCTCGATCCCCGTCATGGCGAAGGCGCGCATCGGCCACTTCGTCGAGGCGCAGGTGCTGCAGAGCCTCGGCGTCGACTACGTCGACGAGTCCGAGGTGCTGACGCCTGCCGACTACGCGCACCACATCGACAAGTGGGCCTTCACGGTCCCGTTCGTGTGCGGCGCGACGAACCTCGGCGAGGCCCTGCGTCGCATCACCGAGGGCGCGGCGATGATCCGTTCCAAGGGCGAGGCCGGCACGGGTGACGTCTCGAACGCCACGACGCACATGCGCACGCTGCGCGACGAGATCCGCCGCCTGACCTCGCTGCCCGAGGACGAGCTGTACGTGGCCGCCAAGGAGCTCCAGGCGCCGTACGAGCTCGTCAAGGAGGTCGCGACGGCCGGCAAGCTCCCCGTCGTGCTCTTCACCGCGGGCGGCATCGCCACCCCGTCCGACGCCGCGATGATGATGCAGCTCGGCGCCGAGGGCGTGTTCGTCGGGTCCGGCATCTTCAAGTCGGGCAACCCGGCCGAGCGCGCGAACGCGATCGTCAAGGCGACGACGTTCTACGACGACCCGGACGTCATCGCGAAGGTCTCGCGCGGCCTCGGCGAGGCCATGGTCGGCATCAACGTCGACGACGTGCCCGTCGGGCACCGCCTGGCCGAGCGCGGCTGGTGACCGTGCCCGTCCCGGGCACCCCACCGCCCCAGGCCCGTGGCCTCGGGGACGAGTGGGTGCTCGGGGCGGACGGCCTGCGGTTCCGGCGTGCCGCACGCGTGATCCTGCTCGACGAGGCGGACCGCGTGCTGCTGCTGCGCGGGCACGACCTCGACCAGCCGGAGCGGAGCTGGTGGTTCACCGTGGGCGGCGGCATCGACACCGGTGAGGACGCCCGGACGGCGGCGGTCCGCGAGGTGCTCGAGGAGACCGGCCTCGTGCTCGACGCGGCGAGCCTCGTCGGGCCGGTCTTCACGCGCTCGGCGATCTTCGACTTCTACGCCGAGCACTGCCGCCAGGACGAGGAGATCTTCCTCGCCCGCGTCGACGCGCGCGCCGTCACGGACCCCGCCACGGCGACGCGCGACGGCTGGACCGAGGTCGAGCTCGACGTGCTCGACGAGCTGCGCTGGTGGGACCTCGACGAGCTCGCGCGCGTCGAGCTCGAGGTGTTCCCCGAGGGGCTCGTCGACCTCGTGCGCCCGCTCCTGCAGGGCTGGGACGGCACGACCCGTCATCTCGGCCTCGCGCAGGGCTGACCCCTGCCCGCCCACGCCGCGGTCGGTGGCGGTGGGTGCGGCCGGCGTTCCGTAGGATCGGCCCACGTGAGCCCCACCATCGGTGTCCTGGCCCTGCAGGGTGACGTGCGCGAGCACGCGCGCGCGCTCGAGGAGTGCGGCGCGGACGCCGTCCCCGTGCGCCGGGTGAGCGAGCTCGCGGCGGTCGACGGCCTCGTGATCCCCGGCGGGGAGTCCACGACGATCGACAAGCTGCTGCGCGCGTTCGACCTGTTCGACCCCGTCCAGGAGCGGCTGCGCGCCGGGATGCCCGCCTACGGCTCGTGCGCCGGGATGATCCTGCTGGCCGACCGCGTGCTCGGCGGGATCGAGGGTCAGCGCACGCTCGGCGGGCTCGACATCACCGTGCGGCGCAACGCGTTCGGCCGCCAGGTCGACTCGTTCGAGACCGACCTCGTGATCGACGGCGTCGAGGACAGTGCCGCGGACCCGCTGCACGCCGTGTTCATCCGGGCACCGTGGGTCGAGGAGGTCGGCGACGCGGCGAGCGTCGTCGGGCGCGTCGAGTCGGGTCCGGCCGCCGGTAGGATCGTCGCGGTGCGTCAGGGCCCGCTCCTGGCGACCTCCTTCCATCCGGAGGTCACCGGCGACACGCGGGTGCACCGTCTGTTCGTGCAGATCGTCCGCGACAGCCTCTGACCCCGAGCGGCGCCCTCGACGGCGCGGCACGTCCGGGGTCCGCGCCGCGGGCGGAGACGAAGGGGTAGCGAGACCATGTCGGGTCACTCCAAGTGGGCCACCACGAAGCACAAGAAGGCCGTCGTCGACGCCAAGCGGAGCAAGCTCTTCGCGAAGCTCATCAAGAACATCGAGGTCGCGGCCCGGACAGGTGGCGGTGACCTCGCGGGCAACCCGACGCTGTTCGACGCGGTCCAGAAGGCCAAGAAGAGCTCGGTCCCGATCGACAACATCAACCGCGCGGTCAAGCGCGGCTCCGGCCAGGAGGCCGGCGGCGCCGACTACCAGGGCATCATGTACGAGGGCTACGGCCCGGGCGGCATCGCGGTCCTGGTCGAGTGCCTCACCGACAACCGGAACCGTGCCGCGTCCGACGTGCGCGTCGCGTTCACGCGCAACGGCGGCCAGATGGCCGACCCCGGCTCGGTCTCCTACCTGTTCTCGCGCAAGGGCGTCGTCATGGTGCCCAAGAACGACGGGGTCGACGAGGACGGCGTGATGGAGGCCGTGCTCGACGCGGGTGCGCTCGAGGTCAACGACTTCGGCGACGCGTTCGAGGTGCTCTCCGAGGCGACGGACCTCGTCCCGGTGCGCACCGCGCTGCAGGACGCCGGCATCGAGTACGACTCCGCGGACGTGGTGTTCTACCCGGCGACGCAGATCGAGGTCGACGCCGAGGGCGCCCGCAAGATCCTGCGCCTCATCGACGCGCTCGAGGACAGCGACGACGTGCAGAACGTCTACGCGAACTTCGACGCGTCCGACGAGGTCATGGCCGAGCTCGACGCCGACGACTGACCCCGCCGCCGGCCGGCGCTGCGCGGCGCGCAGGGGCTCGGCCGCGACGGCCGGAGACGGCGCGCCGCACGAGGTGCGCCGCCGTGGACGGCCGGGCTGGGAGACTGCGGGCGTGCGCGTGCTCGGAGTCGACCCAGGCCTGACCCGGTGCGGTCTCGGGGTGGTCGACGGCCTGTCCGGGCGGCGTGCCCGGCTCGTGGCCGTCGGCGTCGCGCGCTCCGACCCGGCCCTCGACGTCGACCAGCGGCTCCTCGCGATCGCGACGAGCATCGACGCGTGGCTCGAGGAGCACGCGCCCGACGCCGTCGCGGTCGAGCGGGTCTTCGCCCAGCACAACGTCCGCACGGTGATGGGGACCGCGCAGGTCGCCGGCATCGCGATGCTCGCGGCCGCCCGGCGGCGCATCCCCGTCGCGCTGCACACCCCGAGCGAGGTCAAGGCCGCCGTCACGGGCAGCGGCCGCGCCGACAAGCCGCAGGTCCAGGCGATGGTCACGCGCCTGCTCGCCCTCACCGAGGTCCCGAAGCCCGCCGACGCCGCCGACGCGCTGGCGATCGCGATCTGCCACCTGTGGCGGCCGGCCGGGACGCTCGGCGGGCCGCAGCGCGCACCCGGGTCGCTCACGCCCGCGCAGCTCGCGTGGGCGCAGGCCGAGCAGTCGGCGCGGCGCGGCGCCCGCTGAGCGTGTCCCTTCGTACACGTGTTCGTCCGCGTGGCATAGTGCGTGCCGACCCCGAGCAGGCGCACGCACGCGCGTGTCGCGGCGCCCGGGTGGCCACGAGCAGCAGGAGGAGGAGCGCGTGATCGCGTCGGTACGAGGGACCGTGCAGGCGGTCCGGCTGGACGCGGCGGTCCTCGAGGTCGGGGGAGTGGGCCTGCTCGTGCAGGCGACCCCCGCGACGCTCGCGGGCCTGCGCGTGGGGTCCGAGGCCCTGCTCGCGACGTCGATGGTGGTGCGCGAGGACTCCCTGACGCTCTACGGCTTCGCCGACGCGGACGAGCGTGAGGTGTTCGAGGTCGTGCAGACGGTCAGCGGCGTCGGTCCGCGCCTCGCGCTGGCCATGCTCGCGGTGCACACCCCGGACGGGCTGCGCCGGGCCGTCGCCGCCGAGGACCTCGCCGCGCTCAAGCGCGTGCCGGGCATCGGTCACAAGGGCGCCCAGCGGATCGTGCTCGAGCTCGCCGACCGGCTCGGCGCCCCGACCCCCGCCGGCGTCCCGGACGGTCCGCCCGTCCCGGCGGGCGACCAGCGAGGTCAGGTGGTCGACGCGCTCGTGGGGCTGGGCTGGAACGTGCGCGCCGCGGAGGACGCGGTCGCCGGGGTCCTGCCGGACGCCGCAGCGACGATCGGACCCGACGACGTCGCGGGCGTGCTGCGCGCCGCGCTGCGGGCGCTCGGCGGTGGCCGTGGCTGACGCGTACGGGGGCGACGACCACGACGAGCTCACCACCGAGCGGATCCCCGCGCCCGGGGGCGACGACCCGTCGCTCGTGCGCTCGGCCGCCGACGACCTCGAGCGCGCCGCCGAGGCAGCGCTGCGCCCGCGCCGCCTCGAGGAGTTCGTCGGGCAGCGCGTCGTGCGTGAGCAGCTCTCGCTCGTCCTGCAGGCCGCGCTCGGCCGGGGGCGGGCGCCGGACCACGTCCTGCTCTCCGGGCCGCCCGGGCTCGGGAAGACGACGCTCGCGATGATCATCGCCGCGGAGCTCGGCGCGCCGCTGCGCGTCACGAGCGGCCCCGCGATCCAGCACGCCGGCGACCTCGCGGCGGTGCTGTCCTCGCTCGACGAGGGCGAGGTGCTGTTCCTCGACGAGATCCACCGCCTCGCCCGCCCGGCCGAGGAGCTGCTCTACGTCGCGATGGAGGACTTCCGGGTCGACGTCGTGGTCGGCAAGGGGGCCGGCGCGAGCGCGATCCCGCTGAGCCTGCCGCCGTTCACCGTCGTCGGGGCCACGACCCGGGCGGGCCTGCTGCCGGCACCGCTGCGCGACCGGTTCGGCTTCACCGGGCACCTCGACTTCTACTCGTCCGAGGAGCTCGAGCGGGTGCTCGTGCGCTCGGCCGGGCTGCTCGGCGTGCCGCTCGCCGCCGACGCCGCCGCCGAGATCGCGAGCCGCTCGCGCGGCACCCCGCGCATCGCGAACCGGCTGCTGCGGCGCGTGCGCGACTGGGCGCAGGTCCGCGGCGACGGCACGTTGTCGCTCGCCGCAGCGCGTGCCGCGCTCGAGGTGTACGAGGTCGACGCGCTCGGCCTGGACCGCCTCGACCGTGCCGTGCTCACCGCGCTGTGCACGCGCTTCGGCGGCGGGCCGGTCGGTCTGACGACGCTCGCGGTCGCGGTCGGCGAGGAGCCCGAGACGGTCGAGACGGTCGCCGAGCCGTTCCTCGTGCGTGAGGGCCTCGTCGGGCGCACGCCTCGCGGACGCATCGCCATGCCCGGTGCGTGGGCCCACCTGGGGCTCACGCCGCCGGCGGCTGCGGGGACGCTGTTCGGCTGACCTCCGCTCGCCCGCGCGGGCCTGCGCGGACCCTGAGGGGGAACCGCGACCGGCCCTCGGACGTTAGGTACGAGGAGCCGCTGCGCCTAGACTGCGGCGGACATCTCGACCAGATCCGGAGAACCACCCCGTGGACCCCACGTTCCTGCTCTTCATCGCCATCGCCTTCGGTGCGATGTGGCTCATGACCAGCCGCACGCGCAAGCAGCAGAAGCAGGCGGTCGACTTCCGGGCGAACCTCGCCGTCGGGCAGGACGTCATGACCGGGTCCGGGATGCTCGGCACCGTCGTCGCGATCGAGGGCGACGAGGTCACGCTCGAGTCGACGCCCGGCAACCGGAGCCGGTGGCTGCGTGCCGCGATCGCGAAGCTCGTCGAGTCCCCGGCCGAGACGCCGGCCGACGCGGACGGGACCGAGGTCGACGAGGCTCCCGCGCCCACGACCGCCGGACCGTCGCTCGTCAAGGGCACCGAGACCGCGTCGTACGACGTGCCCGACGACCTGTCGTCCCTCCCGCCCACGCGGGGGGACGACACGCCCGAGAAGAAGTAGCCCGCAGGCCCGCCCCGGCACCGACGCCGGGACGGACCACGATCCCACCGCCGCGCTCGTGGCGGTGCGCGCACGAGAGAAGACACTCCGTTGGCTCAACCCACACGCCGTCACCGGCCGCTGCGCTCGCTGATCATCCTGGGCGGGCTCGTGCTCGCGCTCTTCGGGTCCCTCCTCGCCGGCACGAGGTGGTCCGACGCGTCGCTCACCCCGAAGCTCGCGCTGGACCTCGAGGGCGGGACGCAGATCATCCTGCAGCCCGTCACCGAGAACGACGAGGAGGTCACCCCCGAGACGATCTCGGAGGCGATCGCGGTCATCCGGCAGCGCGTCGACTCCTCGGGCGTCGCGGAGGCGGAGATCACGAGCCAGGGCGGCCGGAACATCGTGGTCGCGCTCCCGGGCCGCCCGGACGCGGAGACGCTCGCGCTCGTGCGGACGTCGGCCCAGATGGAGCTCCGTCCGGTGCTGACGGTCGCGGGCCCGGCCCCGGTCGAGGACCCGGCCGAGGCCACCGACCCGGCGGCCGACGCCGCGGCGACGGCCGCGCCCACCGACGGTGAGACCGCAGCGGCGGACGCCGCAGCGACACCTGCGCCGGAGGCGGCGGCGACGCCGGCCCCCGAGGCCGCCGCCACGCCCGCGCCGACCGAGACGGCCGCGCCGTCGGACGAGCCCGCCAAGGAGGCTCCTGACAGCCCGAGCGACCTCGAGTACTACGCGACGCCGAAGGTGCAGGCCGACTTCGCGGCGCTCGACTGCACCGACCCCGCGAACCTCACGGGCGGCGTGCAGGGGCCGGCGGACCGCGCTCTCGTGACGTGCGACCCCGACGGGACGGCCAAGTACCTCCTCGGCCCGGTCGAGATCCAGGGCACGAACATCGCGAACGCGACGTCGGGCCTCGAGGTCACGCAGACCGGCGCGACGACCAACAACTGGGTCGTCAACATGGAGCTCGACGGCGAGGGCACGCGGATCTTCCGGGAGACCACGACCCGTCTGCAGGCGCTGAGCCAGCCGCAGAACCAGTTCGCGATGGTGCTCGACGGCCTCGTGATCTCGGCGCCCAGCCTCGCGACGGGCGTGATCATCTCCGACGGCAAGGCGCAGATCTCCGGCGACTTCACGCGCGAGACGGCGGCGACGCTCGCGAGCCAGCTCAACTTCGGTGCGCTCCCGCTGACCTTCGAGGTCCAGAGCGAGGAGCAGATCTCCGCGACGCTCGGTGCCGAGCAGCTCGAGAAGGGCCTCATCGCGGGCCTCATCGGGCTCGGGCTCGTCGTCGTGTACTCGCTGTTCCAGTACCGCGCCCTCGGGCTCGTGACGGTCGCCTCGCTCGTCGTGGCGGGCGTGCTGACGTTCGGCGTGATCTCGGTGCTCTCCTGGACGCAGGGCTACCGGCTGTCGTTGCCGGGCGTCGCCGGCCTCATCGTCGCGATCGGCATCACCGCCGACTCCTTCATCGTGTACTTCGAGCGCATCCGCGACGAGCTGCGCGACGGGCGCACGCTGCAGGCCGCGGTCGACAAGGGCTGGGAGCGCGCGCGCCAGACGATCCTCGCCTCGGACGCGGTCAACTTCCTCGCCGCGATCGTGCTGTACCTGCTCGCCGTCGGCGGGGTCCGTGGCTTCGCGTTCACGCTCGGTCTCACGACGATCATCGACCTCGTCGTCGTCTTCCTCTTCACCCACCCGCTCATGCTGCTGCTCGCCCGGACCAAGTTCTTCGGCGAGGGCCACCCGCTCTCGGGACTCGACCGTCGCCGGCTCGGTGGGAGCGCACCGCGGTACGTCGGCCGCGGCCGTGTCGTGAACGCGGGCAACGCCGGGACCTCGCTCGAGAGCCCGTCGGAGCCCAAGGTCCCGGTCGCGGCCGGGGTCGGGGGCGCGGGCCAGACGATCGCGCAGCGCCGGGCAGCAGCGGCGGCCGCGGCGCGGACCACCGAGCAGGGCCCGGACACGACCCCGCCGGACCCGTCCCCAGGGGGCGGCACCGCCGAGCCGACGTCCGGACGTACCGAGGGGAACGAGCACTGATGGCCTCCGGATTCGCCCAGTGGGGCAACGACCTGTACACGGGACGGCGCTCGTACGACATCGTCGGCAAGCGACGCCTGTGGTTCACGATCGGCGCCGTCCTCGTCCTGATCTCCGCGGTGCTGCTCGTGCGCCCGGGCCTCAACCCGGGCATCGAGTTCCGCGGCGGCTCCGAGTTCCGGATCAACGAGATCGTCGACCCGGCCGAGCAGCCCGCGATCGACGCCGTGACCGCGGTGTCGGAGGAGGAGGAGGCGCGCGTCAGCCGCATCGGCTCGAACGCGCTGCGCGTCCAGACCGCGACGCTGACGTCGGAGGAGGTCGAGGAGGTCCGCACGGCGCTCGCCGAGGCCTACGACGTCTCGACGGACCAGGTGACCAGCTCCTTCATCGGCCCGACCTGGGGTGCTGACGTCTCCGACAAGGCGATCCGCGGCCTGCTCGTGTTCCTCGGGCTCGTCACGGTCGTCATGACGCTGTACTTCCGCAACTGGCGCATGGCGGCGGCGGCGCTCATCGCGCTGTTCCACGACCTCGTCGTCACGGTCGGCGTGTACGCCGCCGTCGGCTGGGAGGTCACGCCCGCGACGGTCATCGGCTTCCTGACGATCCTCGGGTACTCGCTCTACGACACCGTCGTGGTGTTCGACAAGGTGCGCGAGAACACCGTCGGGGTGCTGGACCAGTCGAAGGCGACGTACGCGGAGCGCGCGAACCTCGCGGTCAACCAGACGCTCGTGCGCTCGATCAACACCTCGATCGTCGCGCTGCTCCCGGTCTCGGCGATCCTCTTCGTCGGTGCCTTCATCCTCGGCGCCGGGACGCTGCGCGACATCGCGCTCGCGCTCTTCGTCGGCATGGCGATCGGCACCTTCTCGTCGATCTTCCTCGCGACACCGTTCGAGGTCGCGCTGCGTCAGCGCGAGCCGAAGATCAAGGAGCACACCGAGCGGGTGCTGCGCTCCCGCACGGCCTCCGCGTCCGAGGGTGGCGAGCCGGCGCTGGCCGCGGCGACCCGGGCGTCCGGACAGATCCGCCCCGGCGCGCACCAGGGCACGGCGGCCCAGCCGCGCCGCAAGCCGAGCAAGCGGTAGCGCCGCGATGACCGCGCTCGGCCTCACGGGGTCCGCCCTGCTGGCGCGCGTCTCGGAGCTCATCCGCGACGTGCCGGACTTCCCGTCGCCGGGTGTCGGCTTCAAGGACATCACCCCCGTGCTCGCCGACGCGGCGGCCTTCTCGGCGGTCGTCGCCGAGATGGCCGCCCGCGTCGACGGGCCGGTCGACCTCGTGGTCGGCATGGAGGCGCGCGGGTTCATGTTCGCCGCGCCCGTCGCCGTGGCGCTCGGGGCCGGCTTCGTCCCGGTGCGCAAGGCCGGCAAGCTCCCCGGACCGACCGTCTCCCGGGAGTACAGCCTCGAGTACGGCTCAGCGACCGTCGAGCTGCACCCCGCGGACATCCCGGCGGGTGCGCGGGTGCTCGTGGTCGACGACGTCCTGGCCACCGGCGGCACGGCCGCCGCGACGGTCGAGCTGCTCGAGGCCTGCGGCGCCGAGGTCGTCGGGCTGACGTTCCTCGTCGACCTCGAGTTCCTCGGTGGGCGTGCGCGCCTGCCCGGCCGTCGTGTCGAGGCGCTGCTCGGCGTGAGCTGACCTCGTCCCGCCGTACACTTCACGGATCGGGTCGGTGGGGACCCGGCGGGCCGCCCCTCGCACCGGGTGCGG
Organism: Cellulomonas jepli; assembly: GCF_047229345.1. Taxonomy (NCBI): domain Bacteria; kingdom Bacillati; phylum Actinomycetota; class Actinomycetes; order Micrococcales; family Cellulomonadaceae; genus Cellulomonas; species Cellulomonas jepli. The sequence goes on from NZ_JBFTER010000004.1 coordinate 65,976, forward strand.
TCCGACGGACGCCCGTCGGATGGGCGCGGGAGGGGGTGTGCGATGAGCGACGAAGCACGCCAGGAGCCGCAGACGGCGCCCGCGGAGGCGATCGCCGGCGGACGGGTCCGCTCGCGGCTCGCACGCTTCGGCACGCGCGGCCCGGGGACGTCCCCGGCGCTCGAGCCGCTCCTCCAGGCGATCCGCACCAACCACCCCAAGGCCGACCTGGGCGTCATCGAGCAGGCGTACGTCGTGGCCGAGCGCGCGCACCGCGGCCAGATGCGCAAGAGCGGCGACCCGTACATCACGCACCCGGTCGCGGTCGCGACGATCCTCGCTGACCTCGGCATGACGCCGCCGACCCTCGCCGCCGCGCTGCTGCACGACACCGTCGAGGACACCGAGTACTCCCTCGACCAGCTCCGCACGGAGTTCGGCCCCGAGATCGCGATGCTCGTCGACGGCGTCACCAAGCTGGACAAGGTGACCTACGGCGACGCGGCACAGGCCGAGACGGTCCGCAAGATGGTCGTCGCGATGTCGCGCGACATCCGGGTGCTCGTCATCAAGCTCGCCGACCGTCTGCACAACGCACGGACCTGGAAGTTCGTCGCGTCGGCGTCCGCGGAGCGCAAGGCCCGCGAGACGCTCGAGATCTACGCCCCGCTCGCGCACCGCCTGGGCATGAACACGATCAAGTGGGAGCTCGAGGACCTGTCGTTCGCGACGCTGTACCCCAAGGTCTACGACGAGATCGTGCACCTCGTCGCGGAGCGCGCTCCGGCCCGCGAGGAGTACCTGGCCGTCGTGCGCGACCAGGTGGGCGCGGACCTGCGCACCGCCAAGATCAAGGCGACGGTGTCCGGCCGGCCCAAGCACTACTACTCGATCTACCAGAAGATGATCGTGCGCGGCCGCGACTTCGCCGACATCTACGACCTCGTCGGTGTCCGCGTCCTGGTCGACTCGGTGCGGGACTGCTACGCGGCGCTCGGCGCGCTGCACGCGCGGTGGAACCCGGTCCCGGGCCGGTTCAAGGACTACATCGCGATGCCCAAGTTCAACCTCTACCAGTCGCTGCACACGACGGTGATCGGCCCCGGCGGCAAGCCGGTCGAGATCCAGATCCGGACGCACGACATGCACCGTCGCGCGGAGTACGGCGTCGCCGCGCACTGGAAGTACAAGGAGAACGCGAAGAACCAGCCGGCGGCCACGGACGCCGCGGGCAACGACATGACGTGGCTGCGCCAGCTCGTCGACTGGCAGAAGGAGACCGCCGACCCGAGCGAGTTCCTCGACTCTCTGCGGTTCGAGATCGCCGGCGCCGAGGTCTACGTCTTCACCCCGAAGGGCGACGTCATCTCGCTGCCCGCCGGGTCCACGCCGGTCGACTTCGCGTACGCCGTGCACACCGAGGTCGGCCACCGGACCATGGGCGCCCGCGTGAACGGGCGACTGGTGCCGCTCGACTCGGCGCTCGAGAACGGTGACGTGGTCGACGTCTTCACGTCGAAGTCCGAGACCGCCGGACCGAGCCGCGACTGGATGGGCTTCGTCAAGAGCCCCCGCGCGCGCAACAAGATCCGGCAGTGGTTCTCCAAGGAGCGCCGCGAGGAGGCGATCGAGCAGGGCAAGGACGCGATCGCGAAGGCGATGCGCAAGCAGAACCTGCCGATCCAGCGTCTGCTCTCGCACGAGTCGCTCGTCGCCCTGGCGAACGAGATGCGGTACGCCGACGTGTCCGCGCTGTACGCGGCGATCGGCGAGGGCCAGGTGTCCGCCGCGAGCGTCGTCCAGCGGCTCGTGCAGTCGATGGGCGGCGAGCCGGGCGCGGAGGAGGACCTGGCCGAGACGGCCCGGCCCGGGCACACCGCGCGCCGCATCCGCACCGGCGACCCCGGGGTCGTGGTCAAGGGCGTCGACGACATCTGGGTCAAGCTCGCCAAGTGCTGCACGCCGGTCCCGGGCGACGAGATCATCGGCTTCGTGACGCGCGGGGCCGGGGTGAGCGTGCACCGCACCGACTGCATCAACGTCGACGGCCTGCGCCAGCAGCCCGAGCGCATCGTGGACGTGAGCTGGACGCAGGGGAGCAGCGCGCTGTTCCTCGTCCAGATCCAGGTCGAGGCGCTCGACCGGAGCCGGCTGCTCTCGGACGTCACGCGGGTCCTGTCCGACCACCACGTGAACATCCTGTCCGCGTCGGTGTCGACGTCGCGCGACCGCGTGGCGATGTCGCGCTTCGTGTTCGAGATGGCCGAGCCGTCCCACCTCGCGTCGGTGCTCGGGGCGGTCCGCAAGGTCGAGGGCGTCTTCGACGTGTACCGGATCACGGGCGCCAAGGCGTCCGAGGAGCCCGCGATCCGCGCCTGACCGGCCCGCTCCGCGGTCGGCGGACGCCGCGCGACGTGCCCCGTGCCGTCGGACGGCTGCCGGCCACCTAGCCGGATGCCGTGGAGTCGAGCGAACCCAGGACGGTTGCGGCGGCGAGCGTCCCCGCGTACCCGTGCAGCGCCGCGAGCTCGGCCCGCGCGTGCTCCACGTCGAAGCCGGCGCGGATCAGGGGGCCGAGCAGGACCAGCGCCTCCTCGGGGGTGCACCACCGGGAAACGTCCAGGCCCGTGCGCTGGACCGTCGTGACCTGCACGCCGCCGAGGTCGACGACGTCGCGTGCGGGCAGCGCGCACTCGTACGTCGTCCGGGACGGGTGCGGGTCCGGCCGTCGGCTCCGCGGCGGGACGAGCACGTCGACGCGGCGCGGGCTGTGCTCGCCGGTGTGCACCCAGACCGCCGAGCGTCGCCCGACGACCGCACGCGCCGGCACCAGCCCGCGGAACGCCGCGGCGCGCAGCCGCGGGCCCACCGGGACGTCGGACGGCACCGTGAGGTCCCCCCACACGGGTCGCGTGACGCCGTCGCGCACGAGCGCGCGGTACGTCAGGCCGCCGACGTCCGACGGCAGGATCTCGAGCGGCAGGGGAGGGGCGGGCCGGGGCATCCAGCGGGTCGGGCGCACGCCCTCAGCATGGCCGCCTCGGCGCGGCCGTGTGCGGGCCGTGCACAGTGGGCGGCATGGCGGCCGCCGCGCGTGGTCGGGCCGTCGGCGCGCCCCGGACCGCACGACACGGTTCGGCGGCCGTGGCTCGATGTCGTGCGGACCGAGCACAGGCGGACGCACCGACGGGGCGGTACGGGCCGATGCCCGCACCGCCCCGTCGAGGGCCGATCAGCCGCGGGCGTCCTGCGCGGCGCGCTGCACCTGCTCGAGCCACGAGCGACGCGCGTCGAGCGCCGCCTGGGCCTCGCGGATGCGGCGCTGGTCGCCCTTCGCCTGCGCCTTGGCCAGGTCGTCCTCGAGCCCGGCGATCGCCGCCTCGAGCTGCGCCGCGGCACCCTCGGCCCGCGCGCGCGTCTCGGGGTTGCTCCGGCGCCAGTCGCTCTGCTCGGCGTCGCGCACGGCCGTCTCGACCGCACGCATGCGCGCCTCGACACGCTGCACGTCGGCGCGCGGCACCTTGCCGGCGGACTCCCAGCGGTCCTGGATCCCGCGCAGCGCCGCCTTCGCGGCACGCAGGTCCGTGACCGGGACGAGGCGCTCGGCCTCGGCGAGGAGCGCCTCCTTGACCTCGAGGTTCGCGCGGAACTCGGTGTCGGTCGCGGCGGACGCGGCGTCGCGCGCGGCGAAGAACGCGTCCTGCGCGCTGCGGAACCGGGCCCACAGCGCGTCGTCGTCGGAGCGGCTCGCGCGCCCGGCTGCCTTCCAGCGCGTCATGAGGTCGCGGTACGCGCCCGCCGTCGCACCCCAGTCCGTGCTCGTCGCCAGGGCCTCGGCCTCGCGGACGAGCGCCTCCTTCGCCGCCTTGGCGCCCGCGTTGCGCGACTCGAGCTCGGCGAAGAAGTGCCGGCGCTCACGGTCGAACGAGGTGCGTGCGTGGCTGAACCGCTTCCACAGCGACTCCTCGGTCGGCCGGTCGAGGCGCGGGCCGTTGCGCTGCGCGTCCTTCCACTGGTCGAGCAGCAGGCGCAGCTGCTCACCGGCCGGGCGCCACTGGATGCGGCTCGGGTCCGTCGACGCGATCTTCTCGGCCTGCTCGACGATCGCCGTCCGGGACGCGACCGCCGCCTCGCGCGCGGCTGCCCGCTCCGCCTCCGCAGCGGCGCGGCGTTCCGCCGCCACGCCCCGCAGCGCGTCGAGGCGCGCACGCAGCGCCGCCAGGTCGCCGACCGCGGCGGGCTCGGCGAGCTCGTCGGTCAGCTTGGCGAGGGTCTGGTCGATCTCCTTGACCGCGAGGTCCGTGGCACCGAGGCGCGCCTCGAACAGCACGACCTTGGCCTGCAGGTCCAGGAACCGGCGCACGTAGAGCGCGAGCGCCTCGTCGTGCCCGGCGCCCGGGAACTGCCCGACCGCGCGCTCGCCGGCCTCCTCGCGGACGTAGACGGTGCCGTCCTCGTCGACGCGGCCGAACGTCGCGGCGTGCGCGGCCTCGGCGGCGTCCTGCGGCGGGACGACGGCTGCGGGGACGACGGGTGCGCCGGCGGGTGTGCCCGCCTGCGGCGTCGCGACCGGACGGGTCGACGGGCGGGGGACGGGACGCGGCACCGGGCGCGGCACCGGGCGCGGTGCGGGGGCGGCGGTGGTGGCCGCCGTCGGCTCGCCCTCCGCACCCGCGTCCGCGCCGGAGGTCGCGTCGGCCTCGGCACCGGAGGCCGCGTCCGCCTCGACGGGAGCGGCGCTGTCCGGCGTCCCGCCGTCAGCGGCCGCCGTGGTGCCGTCGTCGACGACGACGGGCGAGGTGCTGTCGCCGACGGGTGCCGGGGCGTCGGACTCCGTCGTCGCGTCGGTGGCCGGGTCCTCCGCCGACACGTCGTCGGCGGCTGCGGAGTCGGGGACCGCCGTGCCGTCGCCCCGCGCGTCGTCAGCGACCGTCGCGTCGTCGGCGCCCGCCGGTTCGGCTGCTGCCGCGTCGTCGGCCGCGGCGTCGTCCGCACCCGCGCCGCCACCGACCTTCTCCGGCGTCGTCGTGTCGTCGGCCACGGTGTCGTCCGCGGCCGGGGTGGCAGCGGTGTCGTCCGCGGAGGTCGCCCCCACGGGCGCGACCTCGGCCGGCGTCTCCTGGGCGACGAGCTCCTCGTCCGGCACCGCGTCCTCGAGGGCCGGGGCGGCCTGGAACTCGCCGGCGTCGGCGACGTCCGCCGCGATCTGCGCGTCGAGCTCCTCGCCGCCGCCGGACGCGATGTCCTCGGCGGCGGGCTCGAGGCCCTCCGGTGGTGTGGACTCCGCGACGTCGTCGGTCTCGGGCTGCCGGGCAGCCGGGTTCTCGGTCACTGGGTCTCCACTCCCTCGATGATGACGTCGGAGGCCGGTGCCGTTCCGTCGGCACCGATCCCGCCGTCAGCGATTGCCTGCACCACGTCCAGTCCGGAGGTGATGCGGCCGAACACCGTGTACCCGCCCGCTGCGTCGGACGGGATGGTCGAGTCCTCGTAGACGAGGAAGAACTGGCTGCCCATGGACTCGCCGCTGCCGCCGACGCGGGCCATCGCGATCGTGCCCGCGGGGTAGACGTCGTCCGCCGGGGCGTTCTCGACGGGGCCCCAGGTGTAGCCGGGGCCGCCCGTGCCGGTCGCGGTCGGGTCGCCGCACTGCAGCACCTTGATGCCCTCGGTCACGAGCCGGTGGCACTTCGTCCCGTCGAAGTAGCCCTCGCGGGCGAGAGTCACGAAGTTGGCGACGGCCTGCGGGGCCGCGGCGCCGTCGAGCTCGAGGCCGACCGCGCCGGCGTTGAGCGTGAGCGCGCCGGTCCACGTGCGGCCCTCGGCAGCGGCGGGGTCGGGGACGACGCCACCGTTGCCCGTGCGGGCGGGCAGCGCGCTCGCTGACGCCTCGGGTGCGGGGGAGCCGGTCGCGGTCGGGGCGGCGTCCGCCGCGGTGTCGTCGCGGGTCAGGATCACCGCGGACACGACCCCGAGCCCCAGCACGAGGACACCGACGAGCGACGCGGCGATGACCTGCTTGCGACGACGCTCGCGGTGCGCGACCTGACGCTGCTGCCACTTCTCGTAACGGCGACGCTCGTACTCACGCTCGCGCTTGCTGGACGACACGCAGACTCCTCGACGACGGGCGACCGGCTGACGCTGTGGCCGCCGCGTCGCACTCTGGACCTCCGACAGTCTAGGCAGGGGACACCGGGCGTTCGCCACGTGGCGCGTCGTCCGGCGGCGCGGAAGGTCACGGTCTGGTCTCGGAGCGCCGCCGTTACCGTGGTGACGTGCAGATCCTCACCGTCGTGGCCCCCGTGTTCGGCACCAACTGCTACGTCGTGGTCGCCGACGACGGCACGTGCGTGGTGGTCGACGCGGGCGCGGGGGTCGCCGGTCCGGTGCGGGACGCGGTGGCCGGGCGCGGCCTGCGGTGCGTCGCGGTGCTCGCGACCCACGGGCACGTCGACCACACCTGGGACGCGGCCGAGCTGTCCGAGACGTTCGACGTGCCGGTGCACGTGCACGCCGCCGACGCGTACCGCCTCGACGACCCCTTCGGCACGCTCGGGCTCGGCGCCTCGCACGACCCGGGCGGCCCGCTCGCGCAGGCGCTCGCCGCGTCCGGCGCACGGCCCGAGTCCTACCGGCGGCCGACGCGGGTCGAGACCTTCGGCGGCGCCGCGGGAGAGAACGGTCGGAGCGCGGACGTGGTGCTCGGGCTCGGCGGGGTGCGCGTCGTCGCCCGGCACGCGCCCGGGCACACGCAGGGGTCGACGCTGTACCTGCTCGGTGCGGTGCCGGAGGCCGGGGACGGCGGTCCGGCTGCCCGGGCGGGTGGGCCGGGGGCGCCGGCCGACGAGGCCGACGCTGCCGGGCAGCGAGCCGGGAGCGGCGACGCGCTCGTGGCCCTGACGGGCGACGTCCTGTTCTCGGGGACGATCGGCCGCACCGACCTGCCCGGCGGCGACGACGCGGTCATGGCGGCGACGCTGCGGGACGTGGTCGCGGTGCTCCCGCCGGACACGCTCGTGCTCCCCGGGCACGGCCCGGCGAGCCGGGTCGCGGCCGAGCTCGCGCGCAACCCGTACCTGGCCCGCTGACACCCCCCGTCGCACGCGCCGCTCAGCTCAGGTGCGGGGGCGCGGGGTCGCGCACCACGGCACGGTGCTCCGGGGCGTCGGCGGGGCAGAGCCGTGCGTGCGAGTGCCCCGCACCGACCCGGGGGCGGGGACGCGCGCGGAGGTCGCCATCCCCCGAGCCTCACCCCGCGGCACCGTCGCCGCAACCGGGTGCGGGGGACGGCCCGCCGTCCCCCCTGCGGGAATCAGGAGGCGGTCGTCGGGGCATGCCCCACTAGACTCGTCCGGGCGCCCGAGCGGCGCCATCCCCTGGACGTCCCGGAAGGACCCTCTCGTGCTCCGCACCCACTCCGCCGGCTCCCTGCGAGCCGAGCACATCGGTACGACCGTCACCCTGACCGGGTGGGTGGACCGGCGGCGCGATCACGGCGGTGTGGCCTTCATCGACCTGCGCGACGCGAGCGGCATCGCCCAGGTCGTCATCCGTGACGAGCAGGTCGCGCACGGGCTGCGCAACGAGTACGTGCTGCAGGTCACCGGTGAGGTCGGCCGCCGGCCCGAGGGCAACGAGAACGCGCACCTCGCGACCGGCGAGGTCGAGGTCGTCGCGCAGGAGGTCGTCGTCCTCAACGAGTCCGCGCCGCTGCCGTTCCAGGTGTCGTCCGCGCTCGACGAGACGATCGGCGAGGAGGCGCGCCTCAAGCACCGCTACCTCGACCTGCGTCGACCCGCCCCGGCGCGCGCGCTGCGCCTGCGCTCGCAGGCCAACCAGGCCGCCCGCCGCGTGCTGGACGCCCAGGACTTCGTCGAGGTCGAGACCCCGACCCTGACGCGCTCGACCCCCGAGGGCGCCCGTGACTTCGTCGTGCCCGCGCGCCTCGCGCCGGGCTCGTGGTACGCGCTGCCGCAGTCGCCGCAGCTGTTCAAGCAGCTGCTCATGGTCGCGGGCCTCGAGCGGTACTACCAGATCGCGCGCTGCTACCGCGACGAGGACTTCCGCGCCGACCGGCAGCCGGAGTTCACGCAGCTCGACGTCGAGATGAGCTTCGTCGAGCAGGACGACGTGATCGCGCTCGGCGAGAAGATCCTCGTCGCGCTCTGGGAGCTCATCGGGTACACGATCCCGACGCCGATCCCGCGCATGACGTTCGCCGACGCGATGGCGCGCTACGGCTCCGACAAGCCCGACCTGCGCTTCGGGCTCGAGCTCGTCGAGCTGACGGACTACTTCACGGAGACCCCCTTCCGGGTCTTCCAGGCACCGTACGTCGGCGCGGTCGTCCAGCCGGGCGGTGCCTCGACGCCGCGCCGCGGGTTCGACGCCTGGCAGGAGTGGGCCAAGCAGCGCGGCGCCAAGGGCCTCGCGTACGTCACGGTCGGCGAGGACGGCGAGCTCGGCGGACCGGTCGCCAAGAACCTGTCCGAGACGGAGCGCGCGGGCCTGGTCGCCGCCGTGGGCGCGAGCCCGGGTGACGCGGTCTTCTTCGCCGCCGGCAAGGTGTCGGACGCGCGCGCGCTCCTCGGTGCGGCGCGCCTCGAGATCGGCCGCCGCGGCGGGCTCATCGACGAGGACGCGTGGAACTTCGTGTGGGTCGTCGACGCGCCGCTGTTCAAGCCCACGGGCGAGGACGACGACGTCGCGGTCGGCGAGGGTGCCTGGACCGCGGTGCACCACGCGTTCACGTCGCCCACACCGGAGTGGCTCGACCGGTTCGAGGAGGACCCGGGCTCCGCGCTCGCGTACGCCTACGACATCGTGTGCAACGGCAACGAGATCGGCGGCGGTTCGATCCGTATCCACCGGCGCGACGTGCAGGAGCGCGTCTTCCGGATCATGGGGATCGGCGAGGAGGAGGCCCAGGAGAAGTTCGGGTTCCTGCTCGACGCGTTCCAGTTCGGTGCGCCGCCGCACGGCGGGATCGCGTTCGGCTGGGACCGGATCGTCGCGCTGCTGACGCGCTCGGAGTCGATCCGCGACGTCATCGCGTTCCCGAAGTCGGGCGGCGGCTACGACCCGCTGACCGGGGCACCGGCACCGATCACCGCGGCCCAGCGCCGCGAGGCCGGTGTCGACGCGAAGCCGAAGTCCGCGCCGCCCGCGGAGTGAGCGGTCGCCGCGCCGGTCACCACCGGCGCGGCGGCTCCACCTGCCCAGTGGGGCCCGACTGCCTGAGAGGGCCCACCTGCCCAGCAGGGCTCACCAGCCCGGTAGGGCCCACCGGCGTCGTAGGGTCCCCTGCGGCGCAACCTGCCCCGGGCGAGACGCCGTGGCCGCGCGCCACGAGGTGACGACGACCCGCGTCAGTGGTCGAGGCCGGCGCGCGCGTGCAGGCGCCGCAGGAAGCCCGGCGCCCACCAGTTCGCGCGCCCGAGGATCGTCATCGTCGCCGGGACGAGCAGCAGGCGCACGATCGTCGCGTCGATGAGCACCGCGACCGCGAGGGCGAAGCCGACCTCCTTGATGACGAGCAGCTTGCCGGCGACGAAGCCCGCGAACACGACGATGATGATCGCCGCGGCCGACGTGATGATGCGCCCCGAGCGCTGGAGCCCCAGGCGCACCGCCTCGTCGTTGGGCAGCCCCGCGTCGTGCAGCTCCTTGATCCGCGAGAGCAGGAACACCTCGTAGTCCATCGCGAGCCCGAACGCGAACGCCACGACGAGCGCGAGCACGTACGTCTCGATGCCGCCCGTCGACACGAAGCCGAGGAGCCCCGACAGGTTCCCGTCCTGGAACACCCACACGAGCACGCCCAGCGACGCCGCGATCGACAGCACGTTCGTCAGCAGCGCCTTGACCGGGATCACGACCGAGCCGGTCATGAGGAACAACAGCACGAGCGTCGCGACGGCGACGATGCCGGCGGCCCACGGCAGGCGCTCGACGAGCGAGTCCGCGAAGTCCATCTGGCCCGCGGCCTGACCGGTGACGAGCACCGGGAAGTCGGCGTCGAGGTCGCGGATCTGGCTGACGACACCGCGGGCGACCGCGTCACCGGGGTCGGTCGTGTCCGGCCGGACGCCGATGACGACGTGCGCGCCGCTCGGCGACGGCGGGTCCACGGACGTGACGTCGTCGAGCTCGGCGATCGACGCCGCCCACGCCGTCGCAGCCTCGAGCGAGGTCTCGGCGACCACGACGACGCCCGGGGACGAGGCCGCCGGGTAGTCGTCGGCGAGCGCCTCGACGTACTCGCGCTGGGTCGTGCCCGTCGGGAGCAGCTGCGTCGTGGAGTTGCGCAGCTCGAGCTGCAGGAGCGGCAGGGCGAGCACCCCGAGCAGCACGACGGACCCGAGCATCACGACCCACGGGCGGCGCTGGACCCGCGCCGCGAGCCGGGAGAAGAAGCCCTCCTCGGACTGCACGTCCGCGGTGCGGGCGAGCAGGCCCCGCAGCCCCGGGACGCGCGAGACGAGCCCGGGGCGCACGAGCCGGCGCCCGAACAGCACGAGGATCGCCGGCACGAGCGTGAGCGCGGTCGCGACCGCCACGACGATCACCGCCACGCCGGCCGCCCCGAACGCCCGCAGGATGTCGGGGCGGAAAGCGAGCAGCCCCGCGATCGAGATCGCGACCGTCACCGCCGAGAACGCGACCGTGCGACCCGCGGTCGACATGGTGCGGGTCAGCGCGGTCACGACGGCGCCGTCGCCCCGCCGGCGCCGGGCACCCGCACCACCGTCCTCGTCGACGAGGTGGTGCAGCTCCTCGCGGAACCGGGACACGATGAGCAGCCCGTAGTCGATCGAGAGCCCGAGGCCGAGGATCGTGACGACGTTGACCACGGACGAGTCGAGGTCGAGCAGGTAGGAGAACCCGAGCAGCGCCCCGAGCCCGCCGGCGATCGAGGCGATCGCGCCGACCATCGGCATCGAGGCCGCGAGGAACCCGCCGAAGACCAGCACCATGATCACGAGCGCGACGGGCAGCGCGATCGTCTCGCCGGTCGCCAGGTCCTCCTCGACCTGGCTCGTGATCGCCTCGACGATGAGCGTCGTCCCGCCGACCAGTCCGGTCGCCTCGGGGGAGACCGCCTCCAGCGCCTCGGGCACGCCGTCCAGCGTGCGCTCGACGGCCGCCAGGGCCTCGTCCTGCGCGGCCTCGCCCAACCCGGGCTCGAGCTCCACGACGACGAGGAAGCCGGTGCCGTCCTGCGCGATCAGCGGCGCCGCCGCCGGGTTCGCCGCGCCCTGCGGCAGGACCAGGGGGTCGATGACCGACGCGACGCCCTCGATGCCGGCGAGCTCCTCGTGCACCGGTGCGAGCGCCTCCGCGACGCCCGCCGTGGTCGGGTCCACGCCGCGCACCACGAGCGTCAGGCTCGCCCCGCGCTCGTCGGAGTCCTGCAGGATCTCGTTGGCGCGCGAGCTGTCGGAGCCCGGCACCGCGGGCTCACCCGTGGAGAGCCTGTCGAACAGGTTCTCGCCGTGCACGCCCACGACGGCGAGGCCGAAGCCGAGCACCGTGAGGACGAGCCAGACGGCGACCGTGAGGCGGGGGTGGTGGGCGACCGCGCGGCCCAGGCTCTCGAACACGGCGTCAGCATCGCAGCAACGCGCGCGCGACCGCACACCGGACCGCGCGCGGAGCGGCTCTCGGGCGCCCGCCGTGGGCCGTCGTGGTCGGGGTCCTGTCGGCGACGGTGCGTAGGCTCGGCGCCATGGACCTGTTCGACGCGGTCAGCTCGACCGCGCAGGGGCTCCCGACGGTCTCCGCCGGCGCCCCTCTCGCGGTGCGCATGCGCCCGCGCACCCTCGCGGAGGTCGCCGGGCAGTCCCACCTGCTCGTCGCCGGCTCACCGCTGCGTCGTCTCGTCGAGCCCGGGGGAGAGGCGTCACGGCGCGCCGCCCCCAGCTCCGTGGTCCTGTGGGGCCCGCCCGGGACCGGCAAGACGACGCTCGCCTACCTCATCGCGGCGACGTCCGGGCGACGCTTCGTCGAGCTGTCCGCCGTGACCGCCGGCGTCAAGGACGTGCGTGCCGTGATCGACGACGCCCGCCGCCGCCTCGCCGGGGACGGCAGCGAGACGGTCCTGTTCATCGACGAGGTGCACCGCTTCACCAAGGCCCAGCAGGACGCGCTCCTCCCGAGCGTCGAGAACCGCTGGGTCACGCTCGTCGCCGCGACCACGGAGAACCCGAGCTTCTCGGTGAACTCCCCGCTCCTGTCCCGCTCGCTCCTGCTCACCCTGCAGCCGCTCGGGGTCGAGGACGTCCGCGCGCTCGTGCGCCGCGCCGTGCTCGACGAGCGCGGGCTGGGCGGCGCGGTCACCCTCGACGAGGACGCCGAGGAGCACCTCCTGCGGCTCGCGGGCGGCGACGCGCGCAAGGCCCTGACGATCCTCGAGGCCGCGGCCGGCGCGGCGCTCGCGGACCACGACGACCGGCCCGCGCCGACCCCGGCCGACGAGGCCCCGTCCTCGACCGACCCCGAGGCGGGCAGCGCGGAGCACCACGACGGGGCCGCACCCCCCGCCGTCGTCGACCTCGCGACCGTCGAGCGCGCGATCGACGTCGCCGCGGTGCGCTATGACCGCGACGGCGACCAGCACTACGACGTCATCAGCGCGTTCATCAAGTCGATGCGCGGCTCCGACGTCGACGCGTCGCTGCACTACCTCGCGCGCATGATCGCCGCGGGCGAGGACCCCCGCTTCATCGCCCGCCGCGTCGTCATCGCCGCCGCGGAGGACGTCGGCATGGCGGACCCGAGCGCGCTGCAGACCGCGGTCGCCGCCGCGCAGGCCGTCGCGCTCATCGGCATGCCCGAGGCGCGGATCATCCTCGCCGAGGCCGTCGTGCACCTCGCGACCGCGCCGAAGTCCAACGCCGCGTACACGGGGATCGACGCGGCGCTCGCGGACGTGCGCGCGGGCCGGATCGGCTCGGTGCCCGAGCACCTGCGTGACGCGCACTACGCCGGCGCGAAGGAGCTCGGCCACGGCAAGGGGTACCGGTACGCGCACGACGCCCCGCACGCGGTCGCCGCGCAGCAGTACCTCCCCGACGAGCTGGTCGGGACGCGGTACTACACCCCGAGCGACCGCGGCTTCGAGCGGTCCGTGACGGAGCGGCTCGAGCGGATCCGCGCGATCCTCGCGAGCGAGGGCTGACGCGATTGGGTTCATCGCCGCGCACCCGCTAGTCTGTACAGGTTGCCCGGCGGGCGACGGCGCGGTGCGCCCCGGGAGACCGGGGGACGGGCCGTCCCGACCAGCCGGACGACCACCTGGGGCCTTAGCCGCACGACCGACACGGGTCGCGCACCGAAGGTCGGCCCCACCCCGCCGGAGTCCTCCGCGTCGGGTGTGACGTCTACAACGACAGGAAGTACGTCTGTGAGCAGTGTGACCCGCTCGCGTCGCCAGGTGCGCCTCTCGCGCGCCCTCGGCCTCGCGCTGACGCCCAAGGCCGTCAAGCACTTCGAGAAGCGTCCGTACCCCCCGGGCGAGCACGGCCGCGCGCGCCGTCGGACCGAGTCCGACTACGCCGTCCGTCTCCGTGAGAAGCAGCGCCTGCGTGCGCAGTACGCGCTCCGCGAGAAGCAGCTCGCCCGTGCCTACGAGGACGCCCGCAAGGCCCCGGGCCTGACCGGTGAGGCGCTCGTCGAGAACCTCGAGACGCGTCTCGACGCGCTCGTCCTGCGTGCCGGCTTCGCCCGCACGATCCTCCAGGCCCGCCAGGTCGTCGTGCACCGTCACGTGCTCGTCGACGGCAAGATCGTGGACCGCCCGTCGTTCCGCGTGAAGCCGGGTCAGACCCTCCAGGTCAAGCCGAAGAGCCAGGCCACGGTGCCGTTCCAGGTGGCCGCCGCCGGTGCGCACCGCGACGTCCTGCCGGCCGTCCCGGGCTACCTCGACGTCCAGCTCGAGAAGCTGAGCGCCGTCCTGGTCCGTGCGCCCAAGCGCGCCGAGGTCCCCGTGACCTGCGAGGTCCAGCTCGTCGTCGAGTACTACGCGCGCTGACCCCCGCACGCATCGCAGCACCTCAGCGCCCCGCGCGTGCCGAAGTCGGCGCACGCGGGGCGCTGTGCTGTCCGGGTAGGGTTTCGCAGGTTCGGGCGCCCGCCCGGCCACCATTCTTCGGGAGGGCCTCCATGTCGGTCGGAGACGTCGCAGGACTCGTCGCCGCGATCGCGTTCGTGCTGCTCGTCGGGGTCCTCGCGGTCCCGCTGGTCAAGCTCGGCCGCACGTTCGACCAGGCCAGCGCGTCGCTGCGCCAGATCACCGAGCACACGCTCCCGGTGATCGACGAGACGGCGACGGTGGTCGCGTCGACCAACAGCCAGCTCGAGCGCGTCGACACGATCACGACGTCCGCGGCGCAGGTCTCCGCGAACGTCTCGGCGCTCACGTCGCTGTTCGCCGCGACGGTCGGCGGCCCGATGATCAAGGTCGCCGCGTTCTCCTACGGCGTGCGCCGCGCCCTGTCCGGGCTGGGCGCGAGCGCGAAGGCGTCGAGGACCCACTGATGCGGCGCCTGTTCTGGGTCGCGGTCGGCGCGACGGTGACGCTCGTGGCGGTGCGCCGCGCGCGCGACGTCGTCACCGCGTACCTGCCGGCCGGCACCGGGGAAGCCCTCGGCGTCGTGGACCAGGTGACGACCGCGGCCCGCACGGCACGCGCCGAGTTCCTCGCGGGGCTCGCGGAGCGCGAGGCACAGCTCACGCACGACCTCGTCGGCGACGTCGACGTGGACGCGCTGCGCGAGGAGCGCACCCGCCGGCGCGAGGCCGAGGACGCCCACGCCGGTGGGCACGGCCGCCGCGCGGCGCACCGCAGGCCCGCGACCGAGGACCCGGACGACGCCGACGGGGACCTGCCCTACTCGTTCTACTGACGAGCGCCGCCGGCCGCGGAACACCCCGCCGCCCGCGCACGCTGCACCTGACAGCACCACCGCCGGCCGCGAGCCGGCACCGGAACCACGACGAGCAACCGACGAGCACCGAGGACACCATGCGTACCGCCGAGATCCGCCAGCGCTGGCTCGACTACTTCGAGGGCCGCGGCCACACCGTGGTCCCGTCGGCCCCGCTCATCTCGCCCGACCCCTCGACGCTCTTCGTCATCGCGGGCATGGTGCCGTTCATCCCGTACATGCTCGGTGAGCAGACCGCGCCGTGGCCGCGCGCGACGAGCGTGCAGAAGTGCGTGCGCACCCTCGACATCGAAGAGGTCGGCAAGACGACCCGGCACGGCACGTTCTTCCAGATGAACGGGAACTTCTCGTTCGGCGACTACTTCAAGGAAGGCGCGATCACCTACGCGTGGGAGCTCGTCACGGGCTCCACCGCCGACGGCGGGTTCGGCTTCGACCCCGACACGATCTGGGTGACCGTCTACCACGACGACGACGAGGCGGCCGCGCTCTGGAAGCGCATCGCCGGGCTGCCCGACGAGCGCATCCAGCGCCGCGGCATGAAGGACAACTACTGGTCGACGGGGGCGCGCGGCCCGGCCGGCCCGTGCTCGGAGATCTACGTCGACCGCGGGCCCGAGTACGGCGCCGAGGGCGGCCCGGTCGTCGACGAGGACCGCTACATCGAGATCTGGAACCTCGTCTTCATGCAGTACGAGCGCGGCGACGGCGGCGGCAAGGAGGACTTCCCGATCCTCGGGGAGCTCCAGCAGAAGAACATCGACACCGGCATGGGTCTCGAGCGCGTCGCCTACCTGCTCCAGGGCGTCGACAACATGTACGAGATCGACGAGGTCTTCCCGGTCATCCAGGCGGCGCAGGAGCTCTCGGGCCGCCGCTACGGCGCCGACCGCGACGACGACGTCCGCATGCGCGTCGTCGCCGACCACGTCCGCAGCAGCCTGATGCTCATGGGCGACGGCGTCACGCCCTCCAACGAGGGCCGCGGCTACGTGCTCCGGCGCCTGCTGCGCCGCTCGGTGCGCGCGATGCGCCTGCTCGGCGTCGAGGACCTCGCGCTGCCGACGCTGCTCCCGGTGAGCAAGGACGCGATGAGCCCGTCCTACCCCGAGCTCGCGGAGCGGTTCGACCGCATCAGCACGGTCGCGTACGCCGAGGAGGACGCGTTCCGCCGCACGCTCGCGGCCGGCACGACGATCCTGGACACCGCCGTGCGCACCGTGAAGACGCAGGCCGGGGGAGACGCGCCCGCGGCGACGCCGCTGCTCTCGGGCGAGCAGGCGTTCCAGCTGCACGACACCTACGGCTTCCCGATCGACCTCACGCTCGAGATGGCCGCGGAGCAGGGTGTCTCGGTCGACGAGACCGCGTTCCGCTCCCTCATGCAGGCCCAGCGCCAGCGCGGCCGGGCGGACGCGCTCGCCAAGCGGGCCGGCCGTGCGGACACCGCGGCGTACCAGGAGCTGCACCAGACGCTGAGCAGCGAGAAGGCCGGCCCGGTCGAGTTCCTCGGCTACACCGACACCACGTCGCGCTCGCGCGTCGTGGGACTGCTCGTCGACGGCGTCCCCGCTCCCGCGGCGACCGCGCCGGCCGACGTCGAGGTCGTCCTCGACCGCACGCCGTTCTACGCGGAGTCGGGCGGCCAGCTCGCCGACCAGGGCACGATCGTGCTCGACGGCGGCGCGCGCATCGAGGTCGACGACGTCCAGGCGCCCGTCAAGGGGCTCTCGGTGCACCACGGCCGCCTGGTCGACGGCACGGTCACGTTCGGCGAGGCCGGCACCGCGACGATCGACGTGCTCCGGCGCAAGGCGATCAGCCGCGCGCACACCGCGACGCACATGGTGCACAAGGCGCTGCGCGAGGCGCTCGGCGACACCGCGACGCAGGCCGGCTCCGAGAACGCGCCGAGCCGCATCCGGTTCGACTTCCGGTCGAGCGCCGCGGTGCCCGCCGGGGCGCTCTCCGAGATCGAGGAGCGCGTCAACACCCAGCTCGCGGAGGACCTCGACGTCACCGACGAGGTCATGCCGATCGCGGAGGCACGCGCGCTCGGCGCGATGGCGCTGTTCGGTGAGAAGTACGGCGACCGCGTCCGGGTCGTCTCGATCGGCGGCGACTGGTCGCGTGAGCTGTGCGCCGGGACGCACGTACGCCGCTCGGGCCAGCTCGGGCTCGTGACGCTGCTCGGCGAGTCGTCGATCGGCTCGGGCGTCCGCCGCGTCGACGCGCTCGTCGGCGACGGCGCGTACGGGTTCCAGGCGAAGGAGCACGCGCTCGTCGGCCAGCTCTCGGGCCTGCTCGGGGCGCGTCCCGACGAGCTCGGCGACCGCGTGTCGTCCCTGCTCACGCGGCTCAAGGAGTCGGAGAAGGAGCTCGCCGCGCTGCGCCAGGCGCAGGTCCTCGCCGCTGCGGGTGCCCTGGCGTCGGGGGCGACCGAGGTCGGCGGCGTCCGGGTCGTCGCGCACGACGCCGGCGAGGTGTCCTCGGCCGACGACCTGCGCACGCTGGTGCTCGACGTCCGGGCGCGGCTCGGCGAGTCCGCACCGGCCGTCGTCGCGGTCGGGGGTGTCGCCAAGGGCCGTCCGGTCGTGGTCGTCGCGACGAACGCGGCCGCGCGCGAGCGGGGCGTGCGGGCCGGGGCGCTCGTGAAGTCGGCCTCGGGCGTGCTCGGCGGCGGTGGCGGCGGCAAGGACGACCTCGCGCAGGGCGGCGGCACGGACGCGAGCCGCCTCGGTGCCGCGCTCGACGGCCTGCGGGCCGAGATCGGCGCGGCGGCCTGAGGTGCTGCCGGACACCGCCGCGCCGGTCGCCCGCGGGAGCAGGCTCGGCGTCGACGTCGGGAGCGTGCGCGTCGGGCTCGCCGCGAGCGACCCCGACGGGCTGATCGCGACGCCGGTCGATACCGTGCCGCGCGACACCCGGCGCCCGGCGCCCGGGGCGCTCCCGGCCGACGTGCGGCGCATCGCGGCGGAGGCGGAGGAGCGCGCGGCGGCTGTCGTGTATGTCGGACTTCCGCGACACCTCTCCGGTGCCGAAGGTGCCGCATCGGAGGCCGCGCGCGCGTACGCTGTGGTGCTGGCGCAGGCCGTCGCACCCGTTCCGGTGCGGCTGGTCGACGAGCGGATGAGCACGGTGTCCGCCCATCAGGCGCTGCGCGCGTCCGGTCGGGCCGGGCGCAGCCACCGGCAGGTCGTCGACCAGGCGGCCGCGGTGGTGATCCTGCAGACCGCGCTGGACGCGGAACGGGTCACGGGTGCACGGGCGGGGGAACGGGTCGACGCCGACCCGCCGGTGGTCGCGCGTGACGCGGGTGGCTGCGGGGACGGACGGACGAGACTGCAGGACGGTGCAGATGAGCGGCACGACGGACCGACGAGCCAGGGATCGGAGGGAAGAGAACGTGAGTGACCTCTTCCTCGGCGCACCGACGCAGAACGCGAGCGAGCCTGCCGCGTCGCGCCGTGCCCGCCAGCGCGGCAAGGCCCGCAAGGCCAAGGAGCGCCGCAAGCGCCGTCGCCGCAGCATCGTCGTGATCATCATGGCGCTGGCCCTCGTCCTCGGCGCCGGCTACGTCGTGTGGAGCGTCGTCGGCCCCATGTTCTCGAGCGGGGGCGGCGAGGAGACGGTCAGCGACTTCCCCGGACCCGGCAGCGGCGAGGTCCAGGTCGTGGTCGCGCAGGGTGACTCGGGCGGCGCGATCGGGCAGAAGCTCGTGGACGCGGGCGTCGTCGCGACGACGGGCGCCTTCTCGTCGGCGTTCACCGCCAACCCCGACGCCGCCAGCATCCAGCCGGGCACGTACACGCTCCAGCTCCAGATGAAGGCGAGCGACGCGGTCGCCGCACTGCTCAACACGGCCAACCGCGTGTCGCTCAAGGTCACGGTCGCCGAGGGGCTCACGAGCGAGCAGATCTTCGAGAAGATCTACGAGGTCACCGCCATCCCCGTCGACCAGCTCCGCGCCGCAGCGGCAGACCCCGCGCTCGGGCTGCCGGCGGAGGCGGGCGGCAACATCGAGGGCTGGCTCTACCCGCTGACGTACATGGTCGAGCGCGACGCCAGCGCCCTCAGCGTGCTCCAGCCGATGGTCGCGAAGACCGTCGAGGTGCTGACGGCCAAGGGCGTGGCGCAGGACCAGTGGCAGCAGGTGCTGCTCAAGGCGTCGATCGTGGAGCGCGAGGCCAAGCTCGACGAGGACCGGCCGAAGGTCGCCCGCGGCATCGAGAACCGGCTCGCCCGCCAGATGCGTCTCGAGATCGACGCGACGACGACGTACTACCTCGGGGTCCAGCGCGGCCCGACGTACGAGGAGAACCACGACGAGTCGAACCCGTACAGCACGTACGTGCGTGTCGGGCTCCCGCCCGGACCGATCGCGTCGCCGAGCGAGAAGTCGATCGACGCCGTCCTGTCGCCCGCCGAGGGGCCGTGGATCTTCTGGGTCTCGGTCAACCTCGAGACCGGCGAGACACGGTTCACCGACGACTGGGACGAGCACCAGGCGAACGTGCGGCTCCTGCGGGAGTGGCAGGCGGCGAACGCCGGCTGACGGCGTCGGAGCGTCGGAGGTCCGGCTCACCGGACGCCCGACGCTCCTGCCGCGCGGGGACCCTATGCTGCCCCTCATGCAGCCGGAGCGGACGGTCCCGACGACACCGACGAGCGCAGCAAGGCTGCGATCGGGGCGCGCCGCTGTGCTCGGCCACCCGGTGGCGCACTCGCTGTCGCCGGTGCTGCACCGGGCGGCGTACGCGGCGCTCGGGCTCGACGACTGGCGCTACGACCCGGTCGACGTGACCGAGGACGACCTCGCCGGCTTTGTCGGCGCGCTCGACGCGTCATGGGCCGGCCTGAGCCTGACCATGCCGCTCAAGCAGACGGTGCTGCCGCTGCTCGACCACGTCGAGCCGCTCGCCGGAGTCGTGGGGGCGGTCAACACGGTGCTCGTGCAGCCCGCGCGCGGGACCCCCGTGCTCACCGGCGCCAACACCGACGTGTACGGGCTCGTCACGGCGCTGGGCGAGGCGCTCGCCCTCGACGCGCCGGCGCCGCGGCGGACCGCGGCGGTGCTCGGCGGCGGCGCCACCGCCGCGTCGACGCTCGCGGCGCTGGCCCAGCTCGGCTGCACGACCCCGGTCGTCTACGTCCGCTCGCTCGCCCGCGTCGGCGGTCTCATGCGGGCCGCCCACCGGATGGGCGTCGAGCCGCGGTACGCGCTGCTGGACGCGGCGGCGCGCGAGGTGCCCGGCGCCGACGTCGTCGTCTCCACGCTGCCGCCCCGGGCGGCGGACGGTCTCGCGACCGAGCTCGACGGCTCCGCGGTCGACGGGGTGCTCCTCGACGTCGCGTACGACCCGCGCCCGACGGCCCTGTCCGTCGCGTGGCAGCGGGCCGGCGGCGCGGTGGTCGGGGGAGAGCGGATGCTGCTGCACCAGGCGGTCGAGCAGGTCCGGCTCATGACCGGGCTCGCGGGCCCCGTCGCGGCGATGGACGAGGCGCTGCAGGCGGCGCTCGGCGTCCCCGCGCACGGCGCCGCTCCCTCGAAGGGCTGACCGGCCGGCCCTCGTCACACGTTCGGCCGCACGGACTCCTCACGGGTCGCCGTGTGTGTGCCGATAAGTCCTCCGGGCACGTACGCGCACCTGGGCGCGCCCGCGACGAGAGGACGACCCGTGAAGCAGCTCGGCGAGATCTTGCTGGACGAGGGCCTCGTCACGGAGTCCCAGCTCATGGCGGCGATCGACGAGCAGATGGCCCGCGGGCAGTCGCTCGGGCGGACGCTCGTCGAGATCGGGATCCTGTCGGAGGGCCAGCTCGTCAAGGCGCTCGCGCGCCAGGTCGGCATGGACTTCATCGACCTCGACGAGTACCCCGTGGACCGTTCCGCGGTCAGCGTGGTCCCTGCCGCGCTGTGCCGGCGTTACACGGTGCTGCCTGTCGGGTTCGCGAACGGCTCGCTGGTGCTCGCGACGGCCGACCCCGGCAACGTCGTCGCCGTGGACGACGTCCGCACGATGTCCGGCCTGCGCGTCACGCCCGTCGTCGCCACGTACGACAACCTCATGCGCGCGATCGACCGGTTCTGCCGCGCCGACGGCGAGATGGAGGACCTCTCCTCGGCGTTCGAGGAGGAGCAGCCGTCGAACGAGACGGACCTGTCGAAGGTCGGGGAGTTCGTCGACGACGACGCCCCGATCGTGCGCTACGTGAACCTGCTCGTCACCCAGGCCATCACCGACCGCGCGTCGGACATCCACATCGAGCCGAGCGAGCACGACCTGCGCGTGCGCTACCGCATCGACGGCGTGCTCCACGAGATGCAGCGCTCGCCGAAGCAGATCACGAGCGGCGTCATCAGCCGCGTGAAGATCCTCAGCGACATCGACATCGCGGAGCGCCGCAAGCCCCAGGACGGCCGCATGTCGGTCAACCACAACGGGCGCAAGATCGACCTCCGCGTGGCGACGCTGCCCACGGTGTGGGGCGAGAAGATCGTCATGCGTATCCTCGACAACTCGACCGCGAGCCTGGACCTGCGGGACCTGTCGTTCCTCGACGAGAACTACGCGACGTACCACGAGGCGTTCACGAAGCCCTACGGCATGATCCTCGTGACGGGGCCCACGGGATCGGGCAAGTCGACGACCCTCTACGCGACGCTCAACGCGGTGTCGCGGCCCGAGATCAACGTCATCACGGTCGAGGACCCGGTCGAGTACCGCCTTCCCGGGATCAACCAGGTCCAGGTCAACCCGAAGGCCGGGCTCACGTTCGCCGGCGCGCTGCGCTCGATCCTGCGGTCGGACCCGGACGTCGTCCTGCTCGGTGAGATCCGTGACCACGAGACCGCCCAGATCGCGATCGAGGCCGCCCTCACGGGTCACCTCGTGCTGTCGACGCTGCACACCAACGACGCGCCGAGCGCGATCACCCGGCTCATCGAGATGGGCATCGAGCCGTTCCTGGTCGGGTCGGCGCTCGACGCCGTCGTGGCCCAGCGGCTCGCACGCAAGCTGTGCGACAAGTGCAAGGAGCCGTACCTGCCGACGCCCGTCGAGCTCGTCGCCGCGCGTTTCCCCTGGGTCGACGGCGAGCCCATCCCCGAGCTGTTCAGGCCGGTGGGGTGCGTCTCGTGCTCCAAGACCGGGTACCGCGGGCGCATCGCGCTGCACGAGGTCATGCGCGTGACGGAGGACGTCGAACGGCTCGCCGTGGCGCACTCGTCGGCTGCGGACATCGCGGCGACGGCGCGCCGGGAGGGGATGATCGCGCTCCGCGAGGACGGCTGGCACAAGGTCGCGCTCGGGCGGACGTCGATCGAGGAGATCCTCCGGGTCGTCGCCTGAGCGGCCATCCCTCAAGTGGCCGACGCCCACGGCCGATAGCAGTCGCAGGACCCATCGCATGTCCCGACGTGAAGGCGGACCCGTGAGCAACACCTTCCCTGCCCCCGGCGGGGGTCAGTGGACCCCAGTGCAGGCCACCCCGGCGCACCAGGAACCGGCGCCGACCCCCACCGGTTTCCCGGCCGTCGGTCAGGCGTCCCAGCCCGCAGCGTCGGGGCCGCCCGTCTCGGCGCGCCGTGCCGCAGCGGCCGGTCTGCCACCGTACGTCCCATCGCCGCACGCGGCTCCGCCGCCCGTGCCCGGCACCGCCTCGTACGCGGCGCCGCCGCCCCCGCCGGGGGTGGCTCCGTACGC